>CAJOMK010000121.1 GCA_905235495.1 uncultured Methanobrevibacter sp. | reverse complement strand
GAATCCTATTGATAAGATAGAATCCTTAGCAGATAATGATAATATCCTAACTGTAATTCAAGATGGAAAGATATTGAAGAATAAACCTCTCTATTAAAAAAGTAAAAATCTTAAAAAGGTAATATTATTCTCTTTTGAACATTCCTAAAATTTTGTTTAAAACACCAGTTGCAAGAAGCCCTGCACCTATAGTGTCGATTGTTTCAGCTTGTGCCTTATCTACACCTAATCTTTCCACAATTAGTTAACTATGATGCCTTCACCTTTGTTGCCACCGATAAAGTTGTTTTGGAAAATTTCGTTAACCATACCTCCTTGGTCTTCGGTCAAGTTAACTTGTTTCATAATTTCTTGAATAAAATCTGCTTCGTTCATTATATTTTACATATACATTATACTATTAATTTAAACCGATTTACATTCATTTGTATTTTATTTTTTTCACTATTTTATTAATTCTTCATTTTTTAATTATTCTTTGATGATTTTCAATATTTTTAGGCATACCAAAAACTTATATTTGTGCGGTATATATATTATTGTATAACATAAATTATTATAATTAAAAATTTTTTTATAGGTGAAACTTATGGCAATCGATAAAAAAGAAGTGAAAGTCGTTGGAATGCACTGTCCTTCATGTGCAAAAGCTGTTGAACTTTCCATGATGGATTTAGACGGTGTAGAATCTGCTGTTGTAGATTTAGACGCTAACAAAGTAGAAGTTGAATATGATAATGAAAAAGTATCTGATGTGGATTTAGCTAGTGCAGTTAAAGAAGCAGGATTTGATGTAGAATAAGCATTTAGTTATTTTTTTAACTATTTTTCTTATTTTTTTATCATTTTTAAATACTTTATTTAACTTCAATTCATTTTCCTATTTCTAATTATTTTTAATAATTCTAATTATTTTTCAAAATTGTTAAACTGGGCTTAATAAATTAATTCGTATAATAAAGAATATTTTAAATGTGTTGAATAATCAAGGAGGAATTATATGGCTCAAAAAGAATTGGATATTCCAGTAGATGGTATGCACTGCTCTTCTTGCTCTTTGCTTGTAGAGAAGTCACTTGGTAAGCTTGATGAAGTGGAATCCATCAATGTGGACTTAAACACCAATAAGGCCCATATTGTATTAAATGATAAGATTTCTCCTGATCTTATTGACAATATTGTAGAGTCCGTAGGATTTACAGTTCCAAAAGATGAAGTTGTAATTCAGATTGAGGGCATGCATTGCGCTTCCTGCGTTAACAATGTGGAAAGGTTCTTGCCACGTGTTGATGGTGTAGTTGAAGCCAATGCCAATTTATCCAATCAAAAGGTCACCATCAAATATTATAGGGATATGCTGAATCTCAAGGAGATTCAAAAAACCATTGAAATGTTGGGATTTGAATACATTGGCCTTGATGGTGAACTTGATGTAATGGATGAAGAGGAAAGGTACCAAAAGGATCTAAGAGGCAAATTATACAGAATCATTGTAGGTTTTTTCTTTGCAGCAATATTGATTGCTATAAGGCATTTTAAGATAATGGTTCATCCATTGACTATGGGTCAATTGTCCTTGATAATAGCTATTTTCCCATTCTGCTATGTTAGCTATCCAATTTTAAAGGCAGGTTGGAACTCCTTTAAGCACAAGAACTTAGACATGGATGTAATGTATTCTATGGGTATTCTTGTAGCATTTGTATCAAGTGTATTGGGTACCTTTGGAATAGTCCTCGATTCAAGCTTTATGTTTTATGAATCTGCATTAATGTTGCCTCCCTTCTTGACAATCGGACGTTATCTTGAAGCAAGAGCTAAGAGAAAAACATCATCTTCCATCAAGGAGCTTATTGGTCTTCAGCCAAAAACAGCTACTCTTGTAACAACTGATGATGAAGGAAACACAGTAGAAAAGGAAATAGACATTGAGGATATCAATATTGGTGACATTTTACTTGTAAAGCCTGGTGAAAAGATACCTGCTGATTCCATAGTAGTTGATGGTGAAAGCTATGTTGATGGGGCCATGATTACAGGAGAGCCTGTTCCTAAACTTAAAAAGGTAGGAATCGATGTTTTTTCAGGTACAATTAATCAAGATGGTGTCTTAAAGGTTGAAACACAGAAGATAGGCTCTGAAACAGTTTTATCACAAATTATTCAGATTGTAGAAAAGGCACAAGGATCAAAACCTCCTGTACAAAGACTTGCAAATAAGATTGTGGCATGGTTTATACCTGTTATCCTTACAATTGCTATCATTGTGTTCCTATTATGGCACTTTGTAGGCCATTCTGGTTTATTGTTTGCTCTTACTTGTCTTGTTTCAGTTTTTGTTGTTGCATGTCCATGTTCACTTGGTCTTGCTACCCCAACAGCGGTTACTGTAGGTGTTGGAAGAGCTGCAGAGTATGGAATATTAATCAAGAACGGTGAAACTTTAGAAAGCTCCAAAGATGTTGATGTATGTGTATTTGACAAGACAGGAACCATTACAGAAGGTAAGCCTGAAGTGGCAGACATTGAAACCTTTGATATGGAAGAGGGCAAGTTCCTTCAAATATTGTCAAGTGTTGAAAACAATTCAAACCACCCAATTGCCAAATCCATCTTAAACAGATTCAAGTCTAACAATATCAAATTGGCAAATGATGGTAAAGAGGATCTCCCGCTATTGGCTGTAGATGACTTTGAAAACATCACTGGTAAGGGTTTAAGGGCAAATGTAGATATTGATGGTGAAGAAAAGGCTGTTTTGGCAGGTAACCTTAAGCTTATGGAATCAGAGGAAGTGAAAGTTTCTCAAGAGGTTTTAGAGAAGTTTGATGCTTTTGTCAATGATGCAAAAACAAGCATTGTCATGGCTGTAAATGGTGAAATAAAAGGAATCATCACTTTGATGGATAAGATCAAATCTAGCTCCAAAAAGGCTATTGATGAACTTCATAAGATGGGCATTGAAACATATATGCTTACAGGAGACAATGAAAAGACAGCTTCTTCCGTAGCGAATGCTGTAGGCATTGATAATGTAATGGCTAATGTGCTTCCTAATGACAAGTTGGATAAGGTTCAAGCACTTCAAAAAGAGGGTAAAAGAGTCTTATTCGTTGGAGATGGAATCAACGATGCTCCTGCATTGTCTCAAGCAGATGTCGGTGTAGCTATGGGAAATGGCACTGATATTGCTATGGAAAGCGGTGACATTGTAATCATGGAAGGAGATCTTGAAAATGTGGTGGCTTCCATACAGTTCTCTAAAAAAGTCATGACAAGAATTAAGGAAAACCTTTTTTGGGCATTTGCATATAATATGTTGCTTGTTCCTGCAGCAGCAGGACTGCTGTTCCTATTGTTTGGCATAGTATTTAAGCCGGAATGGGCAGGACTTGCTATGGCATTAAGTTCAGTTACAGTGATTAGTTTATCACTGCTATTGAAAGGTTATGTGCCACCAATTAAAAGATAAATTTAAAAAAATAGTTGAGGATATATTTTATCCTTTTTTTTGAAATTTTTTGAAAATATTTTATCTAGATAATTTACTTTTTTTAATATTTTTTAAAATATTTTCATCTAAATAAAATTTCTTTTTTTTTAATAATTTTTCAAGTATTATTTATTATTTTCTTCTTTTTTCAAATCACTACTCATATCAGAGTTATTGTTCCTAATTAACTCTTCTAATTCTTCAAATCTTTTATTGAAGTGTTTTGAGAGAAGTGCTGTAGTTAATGTAGCTGTACCTACTCCAGATAGTATGTATCCTCCCCAAACAAGGAATATGCCATTTAATTTACCTATGGGACTATTCCCTAATACAGCATAACCATTACTTGTAAATGCATTTGAAACCATTACCAAGGAATCTAACAGATCTTTTCCTTCGGTAAATGATGTGGAAATAAAACTGATAAATACTGATAAATACAATTCCAAATAATAATAGGATACTTATTCCTAATCCGTTTGATTCAGTATAATGAATAAACTTAGTGTAATAGATTTTTATTACATAAGCCAATCCTATAAAGTGAATGCCTAATAATATTAATATCAGTATTGCCGGTTCATCAAGTCATATGTGCAAATTAAGATAATGGGAGTAATAGTATAAAGATTAATTTTTCCATTTTGCTTTCTTTTTTAATTGCCAAACAAGCAATTAATGAAGCAATTATATCAAAAAAATATGAAATGCACATAAAATACAGTTGTAGTCCAAAATATTAGGGAATAAATGATATCTACAAAACAAAGTGTCAGGATGATGAGATAAAATACTTGCTTTAAGGTTTGAGTCTCTTCAGGCAGATATTCTGTTGAATTCAATAGTCTGTTGTGCCTAAATTTCTTGATATATCTAATAAGATATGAACTTCCAAAATAAAGTGCTAAAAATATAAATATCCCTAAAAATAGGTATATCAAACGTTCATAAGGTCCTATAAAACTAAATATTCTATCCATACTTTTCCTCGTTATCTTTTTAATACTATATTTATATTTTCTTCTTAATTAAATTAACTTATTCTATTTTTCAATAATCTTTTTATCAACTTAAGACTTTGTTTGGCACTGCCGTATCCAAGTTTGAGTGTAAGTAGGATAGGAATTATTTCCAATCTTCCTAACCACATTAAAAATATCAGCATTACTTTCGGAACGGTGTCCAAGCTTCCATTAATTACTCCTGTACTCAAACCGACATTACCTATTGTGGTTGTGACATCAAACAATGCATTCATTGGGTTGTCTGTATAGAAAGACATTATTACCCATCCAATCAATAGGAAGAACAGATAGGCTGCAATATAGGATGAGGATTCCTTCATTTCCCCTTCGCCTATTGTCTTCTCAGATATTTTGGTTTTAACAATTCTTCCTGGAGAAACCACATTTGTAACAGTAATGCTTATGCTTTTCAAGACAGTGATTATCCTAATGATCTTTACAGCACCTACTGTTGATCCTGAGGAACCACCCATCACCATCAAAACCATTATGACTATCAAAACTGAAGGTGCCCATGATGCCAATTCACTTGGGCTTGCTATATTTGCACCTGTTGTTGTAATTGCTGAAACTATATGGAATACGATATTCATAGGAGCCATATGTGTAATTAATGCAACTATTATTCCACTGATTGCAATGCTTATAATCATGAATTTGAATTGGACATCCTTTATCAGAGCAAACCTTTTTTCTTTATACATCTTATAATGGACGGTAAAGCTTGTTGCTCCTAATATCATCAGGAACATTGTAATAATGTATATCATATCATTGTTGTAAAATCCAACATTTGCATTTTTTATTGACATTCCACCAGTGGATATTGTTGTAAATGTCAGATTTACCGCATCAAAAATAGGCAGTCCAGCCAAAATGTAGAGGAATATTCCCATTATAGTATAAATGCCATATATTTGTATTGTTTTCTTAAGAGTATTTTTTATATTTGGTTTTATCCTATCTTCTCTTGCCTCGGACTTATATAGTTTAAATGCAGAAGTTCCTGGCTTGATGAGTACGCTTATAAAGATAATTACTACTCCAAGGCCTCCAACCCATTGTTCTAAACTTCTTAAAAATAGTATAGACATTGGTAAGGATTCCACATCATTGATCATGGTCAATCCACTACCCGTCCATGCAGAAATGTTTTCAAAAAAGGCGTCTATGAATGACATGTCCAATATCAGCATCATGATCAATGCAGCTACAAATCCAGCCCACAGCCATGTAAGACTTGATATGAGCATACTATGCTTAAACTTAAGCTTATCATATTCTCTAAATGCATAAACAAAAATATCCTAATCCCATTGAAATCAAAGGTGGAATCAAACCGATTGGATAACAGAATTCTCTAAAGGCTACATCTACGATTATAGGAACCATTAACACTGCCCCTACTCCAATCATAATATTTCCAAGATAATATAAAATAATCTTAATATCTTGCATTGATAGATAGTTTAACCTCATAGATTCACCTTTAGTAGATTTTCCACTTGAATTGGGTTTTGAATAATTCAATTATTTTTTTATTATTCTTATTGTAAATATTTTATATTATTATATTTTATATTATTAAATTTTTTTATAATTAATTATAATGCTTCATTCAAATTCTTTTTTATAGATTGATTTTAATACTTCATTCAAATTCTTCACTTTTAATATAATGTACATTTTTATACAACAAAGATTTAAATAGTACATTATACATAATAAAATATACATTTTATAATATTTTATAAATAAATTAATCAATTGTTTAAAAAGGAGATTAGTAAAATGTTTTACCCCAATATAGAAGAAGCAAAACAAATAGCAAAGGATAAGTCTTATAGGAGGATTCCTATTAGATAT
>CAJOMK010000120.1 GCA_905235495.1 uncultured Methanobrevibacter sp. | reverse complement strand
AAAAAAAAAAAAAAAAAAAAAATTAAGAAAATTAAAAAATAAAAAAAGAAATGAATGAATGCCTCGAAAATAGATTGATTAAATTATACCTGTAGCAAGTAAAGTCAATTGTCCGATACTTGCAGAACCGAGGTAAGTTCCAGTAATTACTATAAATGTGACGATAATCCCCTTCCAACCAATCTTCATAAACTCTTTCCAATCGTTACCGATTGCAATACCTACATATCCTAGGAATGCAGTAACGATTGAAATCAATTCTATTTGGGAAACGTAATGAACTATGAAATCAGATGTAGGAACACCTGGAATCGCTAATAAAATTCCAATCAGACTTATGAAAATAAGTGATTGGATATTTCTAGGAACAATTCTTTCAAGAGACATTCCTACAATAGTAATCAGTGAAAGCAACAACATCCCAATAAATACATCTGCAAGAGGAGTTTTATAACCTACAAAATTACCAATAGTTACGATAAATGAAAATATTACAAGAAATGTAGCCCATCTCTTAAGTTTACCGACAGTCAATTCATCTGAGGCAAGATATTTATCATCCTTCACTCCTTCAATCGCATACTCATCATCAATGGATTCCTCATCATCTTTTCCTAAAATAGGAGATAGCCACTTATACAATCTTTCTGCAATAGGCAATGAAATATAGATACACATATAGATTCCTAAACAGAATGAAAGAATATTACTGCATCCTGCAAAAGCTTCCAATTGAGTAGCCATAGAAGGATACATATGCATCAATGGAGCAAGCGCTGCGGCATTCATACTTGCACTCCCTATACCTGATGCCATTGCAAAGGCGTATGGATGGATAGGCAATCCTGAAATACATATGCTCGCTAAAAAACTGATAAACGGAGTACCTAGAATGGATCCGATAACAAAAACTGCTAAAACTCCACGTGTCTCTGGAGAATGAAACCCGTACTTGTCAATGATAACCGCTAAGTTAGGTTCACGACAAATGGAACTTGCCATACCAATTACTTCCCTTCTAAAACCTAAAAGCAAAGCAACAGGCAATGCTATAAGAGTACCTAAATCCCCTAAAAGTTGGAAAAGCAAAGCAGGACCTACCTGAAAGATACTGGATATGGCTTGACCACTTGAAACAGCCAATTTAACAATGATAACTCCGATGAATAAGACCATAACCCCTTCAGCTACCTTAGATTGCTTAGAGCCAACAAACTTAATAGGCTTTGCCAAATAGAGAATCAAACCCATAACCAAAGAATATACCAAAGGCAATAATAAAAAGCTGATGGTGTCGATAATCTGAATCTCTATAATCCCAATAGACATTGAAATAACAACTAAAATCAATGCAATAAAAGTTAAATTTAACTCTCTCCATGGAGGTCTCCTTTTTATTGCCCTATCTGCTCTTATTCTTAACCTATGCTGTTTAAACCTATTTTGCCTGCGCATATGTTCTTGACGCAATTGCTATTCATGCAGACGTTTTTCATTTATGCGTGGCTCATGCATGTGTTTATATTTAATATGCTGTTCATGCATATCTTATTCATCAATATTTTCCAAATCCTCATCAGAAGTAAAATCCCTCCTAAAAAGAGTGATATCAATTTTAAAAAATTTAAGAATTGATGTGAAATCGTTATTATATTCTATTCTTAATTTAATAATTTATAAGTTAATCTATTCTAGGCTAAAAACAATGAATAATAATTAATTAAATTAAATTAATTAAGCAATGAACAAGCATCAATAAAAATTTGAAAGGGTTTTTAAAAAATAGAAAAAATAAATTTAAAAAACAGAACATTATAAATTCATACGAATCAAAGGCTTTGCCAAATGACGTCTTGCTGAAACTGGAGTTTCATAGAATTTTCCATTGATTAAGCTTCTTTCTACCTTTTCAGCTATTTTTTCATCGGACTCTATTCTTTTGCCACAACTTTTGCACTTGAATCCTTTTCCTTTTCCAGCGGAAGTCATTCTCTTGCCGCATCCACAAATAGGATTATTATAAACAAATTCATTCAATTTTAGAACTTGGAACTTTTCAATATTGAATGTGTTCTGCTCACCAATTCCACCATAAAGCTCTATTTCATCACCTGCTCTTAATTTCTCAACAGTGCTCCTGAAATTCTTGGTTGGTTCATATGCTGCAGCCTCGATTTCACCGGTTTCATCATAGAGTGTGAAGAACATATGTCCTCCTTCAATTATATGGGGATTGTCCTTGACAAGTCCTTTTATTTTATAGCATGAATACTGTTTGAGCTCAGATATATTGTTTGCATCTTGAATGTGCATGTCAGTATGCTGATTTGTTTTGAATATGCATGAATCTACAATCTCCTCATTAGGAATGACTATATCCTTTGCAATTAAAACTTCAGGACTGTTTGATCTTATACCATACAAAACAGGACATGGAGTTTTAGGTTCAATTGCCAAATACTTGCCGTCAATGTTTTCAAAGGTTTCTGGAGTAGTTTTCCTATCCATTTTGACAACAGAATCATAGTCAATTTCTCTAACTGTCCCATATCTTGACGGATGCCTATATGCCAATAGCTCATAGGTATAGTCTTCAAGAGGGCAAGAGATAGCTGCGATTGAACCTATTATTCCTCTTCCCTTTTTGAACTTATGAATCTCAGCACCGATATGACTTGCAAATTCTTCTGCCTCTTCAATGGTGATTATAGAATAGATTGCCCTAAATGCATAATTAATCATCTCTTCAGTGATTTCACCTTGATAGAATACAACTCCCGGATTGGTATTGTCACAGTCAAACATTGAAAGCTCTGATACATTTTTGAGTACAATCTCCTTTGCCAAATCAATGTTTTGATTTAAATCCAACTTAAATGACACTCCTCCATTTCCCCTTGTCTTAAATCTTGCAAAGGGATTTAAACGAATCAATCTAGGAAAATCCATTATTTCAATATTATTTTCCTGAAATTTGTTTAAGATGGTGGATGCGAGAAATGTTGTGCACATTCCCTCTGGAGAGTCTGTATCATCTATTCCTATATAAAAATAATCCATATGAATCACTGAAAGTCTTCTATATTATTAACGAATTGTTAAGCAGTTAAAAATTAACTATTAATAATCAAAAATCTAAAAAATTAAGTAGTCAATTTTATATTAATCTTAAAAGATAATAATATTATTAAAATTTATTAGAACTAATTAATAAAAATTATCTTAAAAATTCAAAATACTAAACGAAAAAACGAGGCAATCCTATGGCAATAACTAATAGGAATCAATTAATACGAGAAGTTTATCAACTGCTAAACAAAGAGGGCTTTGAAACATCCAACATTTATGAACAAAGCTGTTTTGATATAGTAGCTCGTAAGAAACTGCTCATTCTACTTTTAAAAGTCCTCATCAATATCGACAGTATCAATGAATCCCATGTTGAAGAGATAAGACAAATCTCCAATGTTTTCTTGGCAAGCCCAATCATTGTAGGGCTTAAATCCAAAAATCACATATTGGAGGAAGATGTTGTATACGAAAGGCATGGGCTTCCTGCAATTGGACTTGAAACCATTAAAAACATGATAGTTTACGACGAATATCCTGAAATTCTTGCAGACCGTGGAGGATATTATGTTCAAATCAATGGAAATATCCTAAAGGAATACAGAGAAGAGTATAACCTATCCTTAAAGGACCTTGCTGATTTGGCACATGTTTCAAGAGCTACCATGTACAAGTATGAAAATGGAATGGTGAGAGCGAATACTGAAACTGCAATGCTTCTTGAAAAGATATTGAACACCAAAATCACTCTTGATATAGACCTTTTCGAACCTTATCAGGAAGACATTAAGCTAAAGGCGGATACAAGCAGTTTGAACCAGACCCAAGGAACCAATGCCCAAAATTTGGCTAAATTAGGTTTCGGTGTGGTTTCAACCAATAAAAGTCCATTTGATGCACTTGCAAAAGCTGAAATAACAACCAGAAAGAAAGAGCAAACTCCACTTATAGCCAATCTAAATGTTCAGGATGAAAAGAACACCAAAACACTGAAGAAAATGGCAATAAGCTTAAAGGACCTTTCTCTTGTAACCTCTTCAGATTCGTTCTTTGTACTTAAGGACGATAAAATCAAGGATTCCATTGATGGAATTCCAGTTATCAAATCATGGGAAATAAAAGAGGTAGAAAATTCCAAAGAGTTTTTAAGATTGATTAGAGAAAGAAGAAACAACTGATGAAACTCATTTATGATATTCAAAATTTATATTAATATTTAATTAAATTTTAGAAACACTATATAGTCAAAGGTGAAAATATGGATCTTAAAAAAAATAAGGCAATGATTATTCTCATTATTGCATTGATATTAGCAGTTATCTTAACCTTTTACGTTGGAGTCGTCAATCCAATCATATTAGGATTAGGAATACTTGCAATAATTGTAATCATTAAATATTTACCTTGAAAAGTGAAAAAATAACATTAAAAAAGATAAAAAAAGTTTAAAAAAAGAAAATAAAAGGAAGATTTAGGATTCCTCATCAATGTCACATGGCTTAATCCACTCTTCCTCACCATTTACCAAATTTACAATTGCATCTATTATGCAATGTGGATTCCACCCAACCACTGCATCAGCTTTCTCCACTATTTCTTCAACAACATATTCCACACCAAAGGAACGGACAAAAAGCAATGGAATATCATATTCCTGTGATTTGTCAATCAACTCATCACATATTTCCTTATTTTGATTATAAAGACCATACAACAATACGATTACATCTATTTTTTTAAACAGCTCATCGTTCAACTCATCATCCTGATTATTGTATTCATTCCATAAGAAGTCGTTTTGACTGTTTATCCTTTCCTTATAGAAGTCATATTCATTATAGGAATCAGTTCCCTTACTTATAAGAAGATTATAAACCTTATTTTTTTGATTTTCATCTGACATAGAATCACTTTATTAAATTAAATAAATTAAATTAAATAACAAAATTAAAGAATTTTAAAAGAATTTTAAAAATATTATTATAACAATAGTTATATCATTTATTAAAAAATATAAAAAGAATCATTTATCCAAATTGATTCTTTCTGTTGCAGTATAAAGATTAAATCTGTCACCACGTACAAAGCCCACCATAGTGATGTTTCCCTTTTCTGCAATGTCATAACCTGATCCTGCAGGAGCTGCATTGGAAACCAATATAGGAATACCTACCCTAACGACTTTAATAAGCATATCTGCAGGCATTCTACCACTATAGCAAACATAGCATTTAGATAAGTCAAATCCTTCCTTAGCTGCTGCACCGATTACCTTATCAACAGCTACATGACGACTTACATCTTCACGGGTAATGAACTGGTCACCATAAACCAATTGTGCAACATGAACGCTTCCGGTTTCCTGCCATATTTCCGCCTTAGCGGTAAGCCTTTTCATGTTTTCGATAATTTCAGTTGCATCAACAACCAAATCAGATTCTACAGGTTCAATTGTTTTAAGTTCGCTTCTCCATCCTCCTGCACTATCAGACATCACTCCTTGATATTCCAAAAGTCTGCATGCACAGGCATGTTTGGCTCCGCCTTCCCTTTCCTGAACCAAATCATCACTTTCAAGGTCGATTTCTGGAGTATGAAGATGAACAGTTTTAATGATAACCTTCTTATCATCAACTTCAATGCTTTCAATCTCATCAACAGACTTGACCAAACCATCACCTAAGCAATATCCGATGGCAAAATCATCCAAATCTGCAGGATATGTGGAAAATTTACGTGGTTGGAGGAAGTCTATATAAAAATAAATGTTTTCATCTTCAACAGTTTCTTCCTCTACCTTTTCATATTTCCCATTTTCCCACCTAATTGCAGGAATCTTCTTAATGAACTCCATTTTCCTCACCTAAAAACGAATAAAATCTGAATTATCTTAATTTTTATTAGCAATTTTAATATTTCCTAATTCAAGTATTATTTATAACAATAGTTATATTTATAAATTTACATTAAATATTATAATTTACATTAAATTTTATTTAGAATTCTAAAGCTTTCTTCCGCTTCCCTTTCTGATGCTATACCTATAGACACCATTTCTGCAAAGTCCAATGTATGCAAGAAATTGAAGGCTTCCTCAGGTCTTTGAATTCCAACTGCCAAGATCTTATTGATGATTACTTTCTTATTAATTTCATCAAGCATTGCTTTAAGCTCATCCTGTTTATCAGCCCTAAAATCAGAAACATCCATCATGTATCCAAGCTTGTTTACAGGAATCATATAAAAGTCAAAGAGGCTTTTATCTTCAAGAATAGGTGAATCAATCAGTTTTTCGCTTGTCTTGAAAGGAAAAGATGTGATTATTCCAGATGGAATTCCC
>CAJOMK010000119.1 GCA_905235495.1 uncultured Methanobrevibacter sp. | reverse complement strand
GCATCTTCAAATGCGATTACAGGTTTTCCGGCATTGAATGCTTCAAGAACCACTGATGGAAAAGGGTCTTCCCTTGAAGGCAATAGAAATAGGTCGCAGACATCATAATAGCTCATCAGCTCATCATTATCGGAAATGAAACCTGTGGTAATCAGGTTGTCATTGGAGTCCACCAATTCCTGATATTCATCTATCAGATTCGCATTGACATTGCCTGCCCAGATAAATGTGAACTTATCATTTTTCAGGACTTTGAAAACCTCCATAAACAGGTCATAACCTTTCCTCAACTCTCCATGCGCCACATTTAAGATGATATTGTGGTCTTGAGGGATATTATGCTTCTCCCTGATTCTCTTCTTGGATTTTTCACTGTCAAAATCATCATAGAAATTGTAGAGGCCTTGCGGCTTGATCAGCTTGTTTTCAACCTTATTAGTCCTTTCAAATATTTCACAGACATAAGCTGATGGAAAAATAACTAAATCGGATTGTTGTGAAACTATCTTTGCCAAATTTTCAGCCTTGTAATAATCAATAATGCCTGGCAGCTCATGCACCAATGTTATAACATAATAATCATGCTTTTTCAGATAGGGTATGAAGTTTCCGGAAATGACTGTATTCACTATGGCACTGTCAAATCCATATTTGCGAAGCTCTTTTACATAAGCCTCGATTTCAGATTCATTATCGATGATGAAAGTCGGCGCAAGCTTTTCATAAGTTTCAATCATTGGGCCATCTTTTTTTATGAATGCGACGACCTCAACATCCTGTTTTTTTAACTCATTGATAATGTTTTTTACAATGATTTCCCCACCATACACATCGGCTTGATGGCCTATCACTAAAATCCGTTCCTTATCGCTTTCCAATGAATAAAATTTGGAAATTTTCTCTTTAACATTAGGCAATTCGAACCCCCCGCAGATTCAATAAATTAAACGATTTAATATTCTGACAAACTCCTCTAGATTAATATTCCTGCAAAGCACTCCTCAAGATTTAATATTCCGGCAAAGTTTCCCCTGGATTAATCAATATGATTATCATCTAAAGAAGTTTGCAAGAGATCTTAAGGGTTTGGTTATTTTAAAACTTTTTGAATTCAGCAGACTCTGTTTTTCTTTTTTTAAATCTTTAATATTGGCATTTAACTTCTTACTCTCTTTATTTAATCGATTTTTTTCATTATTCAAGGATTTCACCTTATAATCCAATCTATTAATTTCCTTTATATAATATGCATTGCTGAATTCTATTAGGGAATCTGTAGATTTGAACAACAAGTATTTATCATAGTTAATACCATCAACAAAAGTCCTGTCAAATGGTTCCACATCGACTAATTCCTCTTTTGCTTTAACATAAAATTCTTCAGTAAAAGGAGGTACGAAGTGATACATGATTTGGTTAACTTTAAATGCTTTAAAATCTGTCTTAAACTCTTCCATGAAACCTTCTTTTTCTAAAAATTCCCTGATCATGTTAATATGCCTGAAAATGTCAATATGGTTTTTAGGATCATTGGTGATTGAAGAAGGATTATCTTCCTTATAATAATACAAGTATTCCGGAAGAATTGAAATTGATGAAGCTCTTAATATGCTTTTCACATGAAAAAACAGGTCTTCATAGGCAATATTGAGGGGGAAAACCAAATCATCATATTTATTCAGGAAATCCCTCTTGAATAATTTATGCCATGGAGGAGATGATCCGAATAAAACATGATTTTTTATGGATTTATAGGATATTGTGAAATTATTGAAATCCACATCAGGGAATTGCTTATCTATATCAAATCTGCCGAGTATGAATTCACCGCCATCTCGGCAGAACTTATATTTAAAAATAACCATGTCAGCATCATTGCTTGTAATGTTATCATATGCCAACTCCAAAGTGTTTAATGCTAAATAATCATCTGAATCAATGAAGTATATATAATCCCCGGATGCATATTCCATTCCAATATTTCTAACAAACCCCAAACCTTTGTTTTCCTGATTATAGACTCTGATTCTGGAATCCTTTTTTGCATAGGATTGCAGAATATCCGGTGATGAGTCGGTTGAACCGTCATTTATGCAAATAATCTCAATATCTTCAAAGGTTTGATTGCATACACAATCCAAACAGTTTTCCAAAAACTCTTCAACATTATAAACTGGAACGATTACAGAAATTTTAGGATGAGACATAATATCAGTTATTAAATTTTTCATTTATATAATTAGTTATAATTGAATAAATAATTTATCCTGCTCCATAAGAATTTGAAAAAATAATTTATCCTGCACCATGGGAATTTGAAAAAATAATTTATCCTGCACCATGGGAATTTGAAAAAATAATTTATCCTGCACCATGGGAATTTGAAAAAATTAAATGATTAAATACAAAATATTAAATGGGGAATAGGCCGTTACATCTCATTAAAATGCCTATTCTCTTTTATTGAAATTTAAAAAAGGTTGGTTTTTATTCTAATAACACAGGACTGTATTTCAACTTCTATAAATACTCTTAGAACCAAAAGGTTCCCACTCTAAATGTATGTCTAAAATATCATCATTTTTTACATTTTCTTTAGTGTAGGAATAAGGCTTGTCATGACAAATGCTTAATCTGGAGTCAAAAATGGTTTCTCCATTGACTGTGAATTTAGTATAATCGATATAAACAGGCACCCTTTTTTTTGTTTTATCCTTGAAATCAATTCCCCGAAGACCAAGTTTGAAAAAACCATCATTAACAAATTTAATCTTTAAATCAATGCATCCTTTTTTGCTGGTTATTACAGTTCCAATCCCTTCTTGATTTTTATACCAATCCGGACAATTAACAACACTATCAGGATCGGAATTTTCCAAAACTATTAAATCATTATCTGATTCTCCATAATTTTTTAAATCAATTCTTGCTGTTAAATATTTAAATAAGATGCTTAACTTGTCAGGATTGTTCTTGAAAAATTCATGTTCCATGATTTCATTGAAGATTTTTTCGTTTTCCATTTTAACACCGCAACACTCATTTTAATAGGATACATATTAATGAGTTTTAAAACCAAGTATTAATGATAATATATTTTAAATAATTAATAAATGTATACTTGAATCATTAACAAATCTTTTCAATTTCTAATCTTTTTAGCCAGATTCCTCAAACGTTTTGCAAGCCTATAAGGTTTTGTATTCAATAATTCATTGTAAAAATCCAGTTTCTTGCTTAATTTCTTATTTTTCCTTTTTAAATCAACATTATCCTTAATCAAATTAAATTCAATATCAGAAATCTCATAAATCATGAAGGTTATCTCAATAAAAGATCCATTTGAGAAATCCCCGCTGATTTCATACCTTGGGATTTTAGAGAATGCCTGTTCTGAATCCTTATTAATTGAATTTAAAGCCTTGATATTGGAAACATCGAAATCAGACTCTATATTTATTATAGAACACCTTGTATAAATTTTTTTATTAATAACAGGATAAAAAATCATAGTGCTTTCATCAAAACCGGAAACATCAAATCTTAAAGTATTGTAATTCTCATTTTTATAAAAAACATCATGATTATTTGAATCCGCCTTTAATCTTGCTTTAAAACTTTTAGAAATAATTTTTACCACTTCTTCATAATCATCATTGAATAATGGTTCATCAATAGGCGAACATGTGTTATTTAAAAAATCAGGAGTTGCTTGCAAATGTTTTTTCAATAATGGGGAAAGTTTTTTAATTAATTCTATCCTGTCCTTGTTTGAGAGGCTGCTTTGAATAAGGACGCCTATGAAAAATCTAATATGAACTTCAAATATGATCGGGATGTATTCCTCCTTTTCATATTTTTTTAAAAGATCCCAGCAGCTTAAATAACCATCAACCAATCCATGACATAACTTCAAGCCATAACTATTAATGCTTGACTTGTCATTTGGCCTGTCTCGAATATAATAATTGTATCCATAAAAATTCTTAAGATAGACAAACTTGTCGGCACATAATAAGCCAT
>CAJOMK010000118.1 GCA_905235495.1 uncultured Methanobrevibacter sp. | reverse complement strand
AGGATTTTATAGTCATTGTGAAGAACATCCACATGGTTGGGGATTAGCTATTTTAGATTCAGATAACTATAAAGTATTAAAAGAACCTGTAAAGGCTCGCTGTAGTATAATGCTTGGAAATATTTTATTGAATCCAATTGTTTCTAAAAATGCTTTAGCCCACATTCGTTTCGCTACTATTGGTGTTAGAGATTTCTATAATTGCCATCCTTTTCTTAAAAAAGATAATTCTGGTAGAAGATGGACTCTTATCCATAATGGGACTGTTTTTGACTGTCCTGACTTATGTAAATATAGCACAATGGAAGAAGGGGAAACAGATTCTGAAAGAATTCTTCTAGTTATTGTTGATTTAATAAATAGTTTTGAATCTTTTAAGGGAGAACCTTTAAGTTTGAAAGAGAGATTTGAAGTAGTCTCTGACTTAATAGGTTTCATGGCCTTATCTAATAAATTAAATTTAATATTGTATGATGGTGAACAAATGTATGTTCACACAAATTATAAAGATTCTTTATATTATTTGAAAACAGAAAATAGTGTTTTCTTCTCAACTCAAGCTTTAGATTCCAATGATTGGAAAGAGGTGCCATTGAATACTGTGTTCTCATTTTCAAATGGGAAGTTATTATTTGAAGCAAAACCCCATTCATTCGAATATTTTGAAACCGAAGAGCATCTTAGGTTTATTGAGAATTTTGCTAATTCTTTAAATACTGATGATGAAGAATATGTTTGGTAATGGGCTCATAGGATAATGGTTTTATAATATCTTTGTTTGAAGAGTATTTGCAGTTATTAAGAATTAGAATTATTAAATGTTTTAGAAATTGGGAATATTAATCTTCTTGGAATAATTTAAATTGAGATGGGGGTTGCATTAATGGGCGATAATGCAATTACAGATGAAATGATAAGGGAGAAAATTTGTCAATTGTTTTTGGAATCCACTAAAAAATCTAAAGGAATATATTGGTATTGAAATTGAGATTCCAATAATCAATCTTAATAAGGAAGCAGTGGATTTTGACATAGTTCATCGTGTAACTGAATCATTCAAGAATCACTTTAATTCATTTGAAGTTGAAGGCATAGACTATGATGGAAACATTTATGCTTTAAGAAATCCTGAAAATGATGATGTTCTATGCTATGACTGTTCATATAACAATATAGAATTTGCTATGGGCAAGGAAGAGGACTTGTTCACCATCAATGAAAGATTTAAACAGTATTATGCTTTCATTAAAAAAGAGTTAGAAATCTATAATCACACCTTAAGTGGTATGGGAATAAATCCTTATAGAAAATACAATCATAAGATTCCAATTCCAAATGAAAGATATCTGATGCTTTACCATCATTTGCAGTCTGCTGACACTTATTCAGATTCATTGATGTATTTCCATGATTATCCAGGATATGGTATGTTTTCAAGTGCTTCTCAGGTTCAATTGGATGTTCCATATGATGAGTTGATTGAAAACATAAACGTATTTTCCAAGTTGGAGCCAATTAAGGCATTAATCTTTTCCAATTCAGTCCTTTTAGGTGAAAATGAAGATTATGTTTGCTTTAGGGATAATCTATGGGAGTATAGTACTCATGGAATCAATCCACATAATATTGGAATGTACGATATTGAATTTGAGGATATTGGAGAATTGGTTTCCTATCTTTCATCACTAAACATTTATCGTGTAATGCATGATGGAATTTATATTAATTTTCCTTCCATGCCTTTAAAGGAATATTTCAATAGTGATACTATTGAAGGAGAGTACTATTGTAAAGGAAATTATAAAAACATTGAGTTTAAGCCTTCTTTAGATGATATGGAATATGTAAGAGCATTTAAATTTATCAATTTGACTTTTAGGGGGACTCTGGAGTATAGAAGTGTCTGCACTCAACCTATTAAAGACTCCATGTCTGTTGCAGCTTTTCACGTTGGTTTAAAACATAAAACAAAGGAACTGGAAAAGCTATTTTTTTATGCCCCTATATTTCACGATTGTTATAACATAACAGAGCTTCGTAAATTATTTATAAAAACTGAATTGCCAAGTTCAATCGATAAGGATGAGATATATAATCTTGCAAAGGATGTTTTGGATTTGGCAACAGAGGGTTTGAAGGAAAGAGGTCTTGGTGAAGAAATATTTTTGGAACCGTTATATAGAAATGTAGAAGAAAAAACCACTCCTGGAAAAAGGATATTGGTTTCTTTAGAAGAGGGAGTAAGTTTAGAAAAAATCATAAAAGATTATGGTGATATATAGTAATACTGAAGGATGATTAAATGGATAGAATATTCAATTTATATCAATTGCATAAGAATGCATGTGCAGAGGATTTAAAAAAGGGATCCTTCGGAATAGAGTGGGAAGGATTAAGGGTCCGTAGAAATGGAGAGTTGTCACTTAGTCCACACCCTGAAATATTTGGAAACAAATTATCAAATCCCTACATCACAACAGACTTCTCAGAAAGTCAAATAGAAATCATCACTCCTGCATTTGATACAATTGATGAAGCATTTTCCTTCTTTTCATTCATGGCTGATCTTGTTAACAGTTCTTTAGATGATGATGAGTTTTTGTGGTTCCAGTCATTGCCATGCATACTTCCAGATTCAAGCAAAATCCCAATTGCAAAATATAAAGGAAAGGAATTGGCTGAAGAGTCAATGGAATATAGGAAAGAATTGGCTAAAAAATATGGGCTTAGAAAGCAATTGATTTCTGGAATTCATTTTAATTTTTCATTCAAGGATGAACTAATAGAAAAATTGTATGAGAATATAGGCCTTAGTGAAATAGAAAATGATAAGAATTCAAGGATTTCCTATCAGGAATTCAAAAATATGGTCTATTTAAAGATATCAAGGAATTACATCCGTTATGTTTGGCTTATAATCTATCTCACAGGTTGTTCTGTTGCAGCCCACAATACATTTACTCCTGAATGTACCGATTTGATGGAATGTAGTGATGGTCAAGGAGGAGTGTATAGTGAAAGAGGCCCTTCATTCAGAAATGCTTCATGCGGTTATAAGAATTTAGAACATTTGTATCCGAATTATGATTCAGTAGATTCATTCACTCGGGATGTTCAGTCTTTCATTGATGAAGGTAAGCTCTCACAGGCTAAGGAATTGTATACTCAAATCCGATTAAAACCTAAAGACCCAAGAGATGTGCTTTTATCTTTAAGAAATGATGGAATTCAATATATAGAAATAAGGACATTAGATATTAATCCATTTTATAAATGTGGTTTAATCAAAAAAGATATGAAGTTTCTTCATTTATTCCTCATCTATTCATTGATTGCCGATGAGTCAGATTATGAAAATTGGCAAGCAGAAGCTATTTACAATGAGGAAATGGTGGCTGAGGCTGCTTATGAATATGATATGAAACTGCTTAAAGATGGTGAAGAAATCAGTTTGGAAGAATGGGGATTAAAGATTCTTGATGAAATGGATGAAATGTTCAGAACCTTGAATATTGGTAGTCAATCTCTCATAGATTCAATGAGGCAAAGAGTTGTGGACCCATCCTTGACATATGGAAAAGAACTTATTAAGTTAGTAAAAGAAGAAGGATATATCAATAGTCAATTGAAGTTGTCTCAGATCAATAAATTTTCAAGCAAATACCTTTTAGAACACAGAGACTTATTGAATAATGAAAAATATAAAGAATATGTTCCTATTGCACTTCAAGGAGTTAAAAAATAATTATTTAATCAACACACTATTTTAAATTTGATGCATACATTGATTGCATTAGCTATTTTCTAAACTTGGTGTCTACATTGAATGTATCATCTATTTTATCTCCTACTTGATAGTAGGTATATAGGAAATCATCGTAAACGATTGGATTAAGCAATTTAAAATCAACTTTGCCTTTTTCTCCATAACTGCTTCATCTGATTGAATGTTTACAATTTCACCAGATAATGATAACTTTTTAGATTTTAATGTTTTTCATGAAGTTAACATGATCTATATATTTTCTTAAAACCTCTTCTATGGTTCCTTCATCCTTAACAAGCTTTAAACCTGCATTTTCAGAATAAATTGCAGCTTTAGGGCCAAATTGCTCGCAGATGCATACTTCACAGTCTTCGATTGCTTTGATGATTTTTGGATTTTGGTGTTTCATATCCACTTCGATTTCAACATTTATTTGGTCTATGAACTTAAATTCATCCTTTCTTCGTCATATTCGTAAACATATAATGATCTTGCTTTTCCAAAGTGCAAATCTACCTTTTCTCCATTTGATGATGCAACAGCGATTCTCATATTTTCACCTTTTTTCTTTTTTCCAATTATTATATACTAAGGATTTATTTTTCACCTTTTTTTTCTTATTTCCAATTGTTGTAAATCAAGGATTCTATCTTTTGATTATCCTCAGAGTATGTGTTTTGGTTCATGATTATGAATAGTTCATCTGCATATTTCAATTCTAAATCCTCATTAGGAATTAAGGTGTTTCCACTTCTTACAACTGACGACCATTGCAGACTTTGGAATAGGGAGCTCCCAAATTTTAGTTCAGATTAATGCACAGTCCATTGGTACTATATACTCTTCCAAAAACGCTTTTTGTTTTATCGAAGTCGATTTCTTTGTTCTTTTTAATCAATCTCATAAGCAATGTTTCATAGATTGGATCATTTCCAAGGATTGTCGGAATGATATATGCAATGATTGTTACAACCATTATTGCTACAAAGGAGTTTGTCACTCCAGTCATTTCTGCAATCAATACAACTGCTGTAATTGGAGTTCTCACTGAACTTGCAAACATCGCTGCCATTGAAAATCATGATGAACTTATATGCTATCATTGGGTCCAATCTGAATATAGGAATTACAATTGCACTGAATATTGCACCGATATATGCTCCAATGACAAGAACTGGGTAAAATATTCTTCCAGGTGTACTGGAACCGAAACAGAATATCAATAGGAGATATTTTCCAATTAAAAGAACAATCAAAATTGATAATGGAGGTAATGTATACTCTATCAAGTGTATCATTGAGTGTCCGCCACAAGCACATTAGGCAATACTAGACCTACCACACCTGTTACGCCTGTTACGAGAAATACAATGATGTATCTCACTTCTAATGGCAAGAAGCTTAATTTATCCCACATTTCAGAAGCCTTTATCATTCCTACATTATAGATGTAACCTAAGATTCCGATGATGATTCCTAAAATGATCAATAGGTAGAAAAATTCTAATGGGAGGTTCAATGATGTGAATTGGAATATTGGGTTTTGTCCAAAGATAACTTTTGATACCAAGTCAGCTACAACTGCAGAAATCAACCCTACAATTATGATTGACCTGTCAAAACCTTTGTTGATTTCCTCTAAGGTAAAGATGAATCCTGCAAGAGGGGCGCTGAAAGTAGCAGAGAGCCCTGCTCCACTTTCATACCAATAAATGCTTTTCATCGGTTTTGCTGTTAGGCAAGTATTTTGAAACACCTTTTGCAGCCATTGCTCCCAATTGTACAGATGGTCCTTCTCTTCCTAAGGAAAGCCCTCCAAGTGCTGTCAAGGTTCCACCAATAAACTTGGCTATCAATGTTTTCCACCAGCAGACATCGAAGTATCCTTTCACTTCACCCATAACTAAAGGTATTCCACTTCCTAAGCTGTTAGGGTCCCATTTCATTAGAAGCGCTGTTATAAAACCCATAACTGCAAGCATTGCAAACCATGCAACAGTAAGCAGGAAGTCTCCTTGTATGTATTTCAATGTAGAAAATAAGATATTTTCTGGGTTGTCTAATCCAAATCGGTATAAGGATACCACTAATCCTGAGAATAAACCGATTAAGATAGCTTGTATAATTAGCTTGATGTAATATTTGGAATTTTCCACATTCATTCCTAATGTTTGCTTAATCATTTTCATGGTTTACCTCAAGTTTAGTTTGGATTTAATTTTTATTTTAATTAAATATT
>CAJOMK010000117.1 GCA_905235495.1 uncultured Methanobrevibacter sp. | reverse complement strand
CCAAATATTTATTAATGGATTATTAAACTTTGAAAATACAAAATAAAGACCTTTTTAGGTGATATGATGATTAATCTTGTTTATATCGGTTCTGATATAGGAGATATTACTGTAAATGCATTCAATGCAATAACAGAGTCTGACATTATACTCAATTATGATAATATTGACTTGAGTATTTTAGATGAATATATTAAGGATAAGGAGATTATTTCAAACGTCATTGATGATATTGAAGAGGAAGACATCTACTCTAAACTTGGAGAATCATATTCAAAGATAGAATATTGCGTCTATAAGTCTAGAGAGGGTAAGACAGTTACAATCGTTTCCTCAAACAATCCAAATATCTACACAGTAGCGAATGTCCTGATTCAAATCAGCTTAAAGCACAATGACATTGAACTTAAGATTCATCCTGGAGTCAGTCCTGTAGACTATTCAGCATCATTATTAGGTGCTCCATTGAATGACTATGCAGTTATTGACCTAAACAACATAATCGTAGCTGAAGAGGAACTTGAAGGTAAGATTAAATCTGCTTTGGAGAATGATTTCGTCCTCTTTATCTATAATCTAAAAGGACTCTATGGTGAAGACGAGAATCATAACTTCAATATATTAAAAAAAATCGTGAATGATTTCAACAAGGATTTATTGGTTGGAATCGTAAATGGCGAATCACATGAAATCTGCAAATTCAAGGACATCAATGATGAAAGAATAAATGAAAAGACAACTTTAATCATTGGAAATAGATTGACATATGTCCTTGAGGACTTTATGGTTACATCATCCGACTATATGGTCAAGCCGAAATTCATTGAACAGAATATGGACTTCTTTGAGAGATACCTTAAGGGCGAGACTCCTAGAGGCCTTGATATGGAATGTGACTATTTGCCATGCCATAAGGAATTGGAGACATGCGATTTCTGCTATTGTCCTTTCTACCCATGTGCAGATGGTCTCACAGGAGGAGAATGGATCAAGGAGAAGAATGTTTGGAGCTGCCAATACTGTGATTGGGTTCATCTTGAAGAGCCATGCCTAAAAATCAGGGAAGGGCTTGATGGAATCCTTGATGAAAAAGAAGATTTAAAGTCCAAACATATAGAATTGTTGAAATTGAGACGCCAAAGTCTTTTGAATACTTTAAAATAGCTATTGACTTAGAAGAAGTTATGATGCTATCAATTATAATATAATCAATAATATAAAGATACTATCAATATAAATGCCTAAAATAGGCTAAAAATTATTTATCATACTTATTTATTACATATTAAAATTAAAGAAGGGTTTTAAATGCCGAGTGTAAAAGATATTTTAATTGAAATGAAAGATATGTCGGAATTAATGGTCGATTTAGCATATTCTGCTGTATTGTTTAACAACAAGGCTGCAGCAGAAGAAGTCTTGACCCTTGAAAACAGACTCAACAGCATGAACTATGAAATCAAGAAACAGTCTCTTGTAGCTGCACGTTCACTTGAAGATGCAGAAAAGTTAACTACCTTGCTTGAGATTGCAGAAGCTGCTGAATCTATGGGTAATGCTGCAAAGGATTTAGCTGATTTGACCCTTAAAGGATTCGAACCACACCCAGTATTCAAGATGGTTATGGAAGAATCCGAGAAGAACATCATTCGTTTGAATGTTGAAGAAAGTTCAGTTTTAGCAAACCAGTCTTTAGGAGATTTATTGTTGCTAAACCGTACTGGTATGAGAATCATTTCAATAAGACGTGGTGATTCCTGGATTTATGGGCCTGACAAACACACAGTGCTCCTTGTTGGAGATGTTTTGATTGCTAAAGGAACCGAAACAGGAACTGAAATTATTGAAAAGTTAGCAGATGGAGAAATTAATTTTGAGGATTTAGGAAATATTGAAGAAATCATTGATGACAATGACGATTAGTCGTTTAAGTCAATTTAAAATTTGTTAGAATAATAATTTTCAATTAAATTATTTTAAGACAATTGTTTTAAGAGTAAGGAATAATTTTCAATTAAATTATTTAATTTAATATGTATGGATGTGACACTATGATGATGGGAGGTGAGCCGCTTGAAAAGTCTAGTGATGATGATACGTCAGGTTGGGGAATCTACCATTTCAATAGTTGTTAGCATAATTCTATTTTTATTCAATGGCATGAAGTACATTGTTTCACTTCCTGCCAAATTGATTGCCTATATCAAGGAATTTTTAGCTGACACTGATTCTGTTTTAAAGGAAAGTCTCATTGCCCTTTCCATATGTGCTGTCGGTGACTTGTGTGCAGGAATCATTTTAGGAAACATGGAATTCTTTTTAAAGACCTATCCTGGCCTTATGGTGATCATTCCAGGAGCTATTGGCATGAGGGGAAACATCTTCGGATCTTTCGGTTCAAGACTAAGCACTCACCTCCACATTGGTACCTTGTCTCCAGAATTCAAAAGGTCAGAGATTTTGGATGAAAACATTATTGCATCCATTATCTTGACTATGGTGCTTTCAGTATTGCTTGCAGTGATTGCTAAGGTAATATGTATCCTATTCAACTTTGAAAGCATAAGCCTTTATGACTTTGTAATAATCTCATTTATTGCAGGCCTCATTTCAACTATAATCATGCTTCCTATTACAATGTTCATCTCACTTAAGAGTTTTGAAGGTGGATGGGACCCAGACAACATCACAACACCTTTAATAGCAGCTATAGGTGACTTCTTCACCTTGCCTGCTATCATCTTAAGCGTAATGGTAGTGAACATTATAGGTTTCCATCCTATGGTTAAGATGATTCTCTTTGTGATAATAATCATCATAACCCTTGCATCATTGATTTCAGGATACACTGCAGAGGGTGGAGTTAGACAAATCGTAAGGCAATCCACTCCTATTCTTTTCTTATGTTCCATATTGGGAACCGTTGCAGGTGGAATATTGAACAATTCAATCAGCACATTGCTTAAGAATCAGACATTGCTTACCCTTGTACCATTGTTCTCAGGTGAAAGTGGCGGTTTGGTAAGTATCTTAGGAGCAAGATTATCTTCCGCTCTCCACTCTGGTTTAATCAATCCTGTATTAAAACCTAAGAAGCACACAATTGAAAACTTCATAGCTATTGTGACCTTGGCTGTAGTGATGTATCCATTGATTGGATTTTTGGCTGAAACTTCAACACTGGTCTTTGGAAATGTTGGTGTTGGATTCATTCACTCATTGTCAATTAGTTTTGTTGCAGGTATGATTCTGATATTAATCATGTTGCTTGTTGTCTTCTATATCTCTACAATTTCATATAGAAGAGGATTGGATCCGGATAATATTGTACTTCCATTATCCACAAGCCTTACAGATTCCATATCAACATTGATTTTGATAGTGGTGTCTTTAGGTATTTTAAGCATGTTTTAATAGTTTTTTAGCTATTTCAACATATTTCAGTGATTGTAAAATCACTTAATCTTTTTTTATCTATTTTTATATTAACTATTTTCTGTTCCATGACTTTTCCATCTCCTCTCATAAAGAATTTATTAACATTTTCTGCACCGAATATCTCTTCATCCAATTCCCAATCACTTGGATATAGTATAAACGGATATTGCTGGTTTCCTCCAGCTCCACCATGGTTTCCAATAATGCATAGACTTCATCATTCTCAACATCATAGTCACTGTTTACTAGAATGTCTGGAACATGTTCGAAACTATCTGTTCTTCTTAGCTTTTCAATGATGTGATCCCCATATTTTTCATAGAATTTTTCACCTGTGCAATGGCCGGTTTCAAGGTAAAGTACACTATCTTTTGATAAAACCACAGTTTCATATATACTGCTTTTCACCATGACAAAACCTATGCCATCATGATGAGATAATGCCTTCAAGAGTCCAGGAAATGCATCTTCAATCTGTTCATATGTCATTCTATTGGACCAATCTGTAAAATAAATCAATCCTAAATTTCCAGAGGAAAGTACCATTGCCTGTGCAGTATCTTTACTTACTGTAGTCTTGCTTGAAAAGCTGATGTTCCAGTTAAGATCTGATGAAATCTTGTTTAGCTTATCTGAGAAAGATTCATCGTCATTGAAGAATCTGTTGTCTATTCTTAGCTTATCCGTATATTCTGAAAATCTGGAGTTGTCTTTTAATTTTGATAGTTTTTCCATTGGATGAATGTCTATTCTTTCTCTGGTATTTTCGATTCTTTCCTTTGCATTGTCTACGGTATTGTCTATCCTTTCCTTTGTATTGTCAACTGTTGTGTCAATCCTTTCTCTTGTATTGTCCACTTTCCCTTCAACATAATCCTCCAGAGAATATTTCTTTCTGAAATAATCGTCGTTGGAGTGCAGTATGCTGTGTATGCTGATATTGTCAGGCAACATATCACTCACCAAGTCTTTCAATGTGATTCCATACTTTTGCTTGAATGTGAATCCATTTGATTGGCCGTGATCTGAAAGTATGATAATCTTATATTTTCTTTGTGCCTTTTCAGTTGCCTTTTCGATTCTTTGAAATTGCTTGTCGATTTGCCTTAATGAATAGAATGCATCATAGTCCTCCACTCCAGTGTGGTGCGCTATCTCGTCATAGCCCATATATGTTGCATAGATTGCATTGTATTGGCCTGCAATGATGTCTCCGATTATTGTATATGTTACCGCTTCCCTCATAGCCACATTTGTTCCTATACGGGCAATATAGTATGCAAATCCTCTCCATTTGAGACGAGGTTGAATATTCAGGAAGAGTTGCCTTATTCTTGAACCGACTTCCATTATGATATCGAAAAGTAAGAGCAAGGCTATTCTGGTAAGCACGTAAGGTTTTGAATATAGATAGTACCAGCTGGTTGTCATTATGCTTTTTGATTTTGTCAGGTTACTGAAGGTTAGGATATAGTCTTCTGCATCCCCTGAAAACAGGTTGCTTCTGCTTGCGCCCTTATTTGAAAGGAGACCTTTTCCATCGGATATTCTCTTTTCAAGTATCTCTGAGTTTTCTAATCCGTTTGATGAGATTATACGGTTGTTATTGTCTTTTTCAACCCAACGGAATGCAGGTATGTTGCTGTTGTTTCCATGAAGTATACCTGCCTGAGAAGCTGATGTCTGGCTTGAAAGATCTGTTTCCCATCTTGTAAGCTTGTGGTCTCCCTTTTCAATCCATTTTGATAATGTAGGCATGTCTCCCCTATCCAATGCTTTCTGTAAGGTATTGTAGGAGAGGCCGTCTATTTCAAGGAAAATGAATCCTTCCTTATCGACGGGATCCTTATAGATGGCATTTATTTCCTTTTCAAGGACGTTTTGGTAATAGCTATTGTCATCGTCGATATTTAGGACAAGTGATAGGAAAGAGGAAATCAGTCCGATGATAAGTGGGGTTGTAAGTAGGGATGTCCCCTCTATGTGAACTCCGGGAATAACGAGGCTCATGATATAGAGAATGATTCCGTCAATGATGAATGTTCCAATACCAAGGGTAATAACTATGAATCTAAGTGAAAAATAACTTATAAAAGGCCATAATAGCGCGTTTATCAATGATAAGAGGACAATTACAAGGAATGCTGTTTCAAAATTAGGCAATGTCATTTTACCAGTGGCTGTGATAATAAAATAGAAGAGAACCCCTTCTAGAATGATGTAGACAATGAACTTGATAAGTTCTTTTATACTTTCCTTTATTGTGCTTGCCATATTAAAACCTTTTATTGATTGCCTCTAATGATAAATATTTTATAATATTAACCTATATAAGTTTTTATTAAAATTTATCCTATTAAATCCAATTAAATTTTAATTAATTAAGTTCCAATAATTGTTTGGTTTGTTCTGAATAGATGATTTCAAGTTTTCTTTGTTCCAATAATTGTTTGGTTTGTTCTGAATAGATGATTTCAAGTTTTCTTTGTTCCTATAATTGTTTGGTTTGTTTTTAGAATAGATGATTTCAAGTTCCTTTATATTTAGGTTTGCCTAAATGTATATATATACTAAACATCATATAATTATTTGATAATGATTATTTTTATATATAATTATTAAACATAAATTATTTTTATCAGTTTGTTTAATTAATTAAATATAGACAAAATTATTTATTGGTTGCTTGAAATAGCAACTATTTTTAAATTTAATCCAAGGGGATAAAATGACAACAATGATAGAATTTGAAAACGTATCCAGATTATATAAAAGCGGAGACAACGTGCTGAAGGCTTTGGACAATATATCTCTCACCATTGACAAGGGAGAATTCGTCGTTATCTTAGGACCTTCCGGTGCAGGAAAATCTACATTGCTGAATCTTCTTGGAGGATTGGATAAGGCTACAAGCGGAAAGATCATCGTTGACGGCGAGAACATTGAGGGTTACGATGATGAGATGCGCTCACAAAGTATAGGGCTAAAAGCGTAGGCTTTATCTTTCAATTCTATAACCTCATCCCTAACTTGACTGCAAAGGAAAATGTCGAGCTTATGAAGGACATCACCGATGTGGATATAGACGGTGACAAGATACTTGAATCAGTTGGCCTCAGCGGTCATGGAAACCAGTTCCCTGCTCAACTTTCTGGTGGTGAACAGCAAAGGGTGTCAATTGCAAGGGCTTTGGCAAAGGAACCTGCAATGCTTTTGTGCGATGAGCCTACAGGTGCACTTGATTCAAATACAGGTGTATTGATTCTTTCATTGCTTCAGAGGATGTGCCATGATAAGGAAACAACAGTTGTCATTGTAACCCACAACTCAAACCTTGCTGATGCAGCTGACAAGCTGATTAGAATCAAGAACGGTAAGATTGAAGAGATAACTGTCAATGAGAATCCTAAGGATGTAAATGAAATAGAATGGTAGAAAAGCTATTTTTGAAAAAGTGATAATATGAATATGCTGTTTAGGAAGATGCTACGTGACTTTAAGGATCATAAGGCCCAATTCATATCCATTTTTCTCATGGCTCTTATAGGAGTCTTCGGATTTACAGGAATCAGCAGTGAAGTTGTAGGTTTGATTGATGTTTCAAGCCATTACTATCAGGACACCAACCTTGCTGACGGATGGATCTATGGAGAGGATATCGACAACGATATATTCAAAGAGATTAAGGGCATGAACCAGATTAAGGATGCCAATAGGGAAATGGTTGTTGATACGATTGCAAACTACTCTTCGGATCCTGACATAAGTCTGCATATACTGGAGGGTCATCAGAACATATCCAAGTTCTATCTCTTCGATGGCAAGGACTTTGACGAAAATGACAAGGAAGGAATCTGGATAGACAAAAGGTTTGCTGACGGCCGTAATCTGGATGTTGGAGATAATATCACCTTGACATTCGATGGAAAAAAGGTCTCCAAGACAATCAGAGGAACAATGTATTCACCGGAATATGTCTATTATATTCAGGAAGGAAGCATTCTGCCTGATTTCTCTCAAGTGGGTTTTGCATATATTCCATCAAAAGGTGCCAATTTTGACATTGAATACAACACAATTGTTTTGGATGCATACGATGACCTTGATGAAAAGGACTTCAAGGATGATTTGGAGGAGACCTTAGGTCAAAAGGCTTACCTTCAGTATGTGGACCGTGATGATAATCTTGGTGTCAAGACATTGGATGATGAAATTAACCAGCATAAAATGTTTTCAGAAATATTCCCTATTATATTTGTAATTGTCTCCCTATTGACCTTGGTTACAACCATGTCACGTGTGATTTCAGCTCAAAGGATTCAGATAGGTACATTGAAGGCAATGGGATACTCCAATAAGTCAATAGTCCTTCACTATCTCTCATATGGGTTTGTGCTGTCATTGGCAGGTTCAATTATAGGAGTTATAATAGGGCCTCTCACTATACCCTATCTATTCTATCCGACAATGTCTTCAACATATTCACTTCCTAGATGGGGACCTTCATGGAGCATCAGCTTCTTTGCTGTAGCTGCACTTATGGTGGTCTCTTCAGTATTGGTAAGCTATATTTCAGTCAAGGGAATCAGTGATGAGTATCCTGCAGAAACAATCAAGCCAAAGGCTCCGAAGATGGTTTCATCAGGATTTATCGAAAAAACAAAATTATGGGAAAGATTCAGCTTCAATGAAAAATGGAACTATAGGGATGCAAAAAGGAATAAGACTAGAGCGATCATGAGCGTATTCGGTGTATTTGCATGTGCACTATTGGTTATGTCTGCATTTGGAATGAGCGATTCAATGGATGATGTTGAGGATTGGCAGTACAATCAGATATATAACTTCAATTCAAAGCTTTACTTGGAAGATAACATTACTGATGCACAGTTGGATCATATATTGGCTGAAACCGACGGCGAAGGAATGATGGAAGAGGCTATAGAACTGAAGTATAAGGGAAACAAGAAGACAGGAACCTTAACGGTGATGAACAAGTCAGAGTATTATGCAGTGACAGATGCAGATAGGAATAATATTACTCTTGACCCTGATGGAATAGCCATTTCAGACAAGATGGCAGAAGTCTTAGGTCTCGAGATTGGAGATAATGTAAGGTGGCATGTTGTAGGTGATCCTAAATGGATTGACTCTGAGATAACTGAAACCTATTCAGTTCCTTTCGCACAAGGAATGATAATGTCTCCTAAAACCTTTGACAAGGAAGGGGATGATGCCTACAATTACAGCACAAATGTTGTATTGACCAAAAAGGATGTCAATAAGAACTATACTGGTGTGAGCAGTATAACAACAAGGGATGAAATCCAAAAAGGATGGAAGACCATGACTGAGGCAATGGATCTCATGGTGGGTATACTTACAACATTTGCGGTTGTTTTAGCAGTTGTTGTGCTCTATAATTTAGGTCTCTTGTCATTTACCGAGATTCAAAGAGAATTGGCCACATTAAAGGTGCTTGGATTCAATTCAAAAAGCCTAAGAAGGCTTTTGCTTACTCAAAACCTATGGTTCTCAACTATTGGATTCATTCTAGCTATTCCAGGAGCTTATATCTTGATGGGATATATGATGGGGTCAACTGGGGATGACCTTTTCTTCCCAACCCACATTTACTTGTGGAACTTTGTTGTTAGTTTCCTAATTACCTTTGGATTGTCTATTCTTGTTAATTTGGCATTTTCATGGAAGATTAAACGGGTAAATATGGTTGAGTCTTTGAAGAGCAATGAATAATCCATCCAAGCTTTTTCCGGCCCTTCGGGCCGCAAAAACCTTGACCAAAAATAATTTTTTTTGTTGGGGTATCCTAACTACTTTTTTCTATTTTTTCAATTTGAGTTTACTATATAAAACTATATTTGTTAAAATCACTTTATTTTTACTATATCAATTGAATATTGATTTATTTTCGTTAAAACAATATTAAAATTTAGTTAACTTTAAATATAACTTTTTTTATAGTTTTTATTAACTAATAAGAAATTTTAACTAATTTTAAAAAGGTGATATTTTGTTAATTCAAGAAAACATATTAAATGATAATAAGGGGTGTGTATTGAATAATTTCAAGCTGATTAATAAAGAAGAGATTATTGATTTTATTAAAAATCATAATGGATTGTTGGAGCTATTGGAAAAGGTTTATCCTTTGCTTAAATCCTATTTTCCAGATTATTTCTATTCATTATCATATGCTTCAGATCCAGAAATAATTGGATTGGAAGATTTGATGTTATGTATTCATGGAGATGAAAAGGAATTTAAGAATAATCGTAAAAAATTGCATGATTTAGAAAGGGAAATAGATGATTTGAAAGTTTCTAATTGCAAGATAAAACGTTTACTTTTGGTTGAGGTGTTATTTTGACTTTCAATTGGGCTAATTTTTATGATGTTGGAAACTGTATGAAAGATATTTCCAAAAAAGAAGAATATCAACGCTCTGCTGTTGGGCGTTATTACTATGCTGCTTTTGGACAGGTAAAGAAATATTTTGAAAAAACATCATATATCCATCCCTTCAAACAATTCGCATTCCTTTTTAATCAACGAATTAGAGAACTCTTTCGGGGATGAAAAGACTTTAGGTGAATATTTGAGAAAAATTAGAAGATTTAGGAATTATGCTGTTATGATAAAAAGTTCTATGTAAAAAATGTTGGAGTTAGTGAAGAGATTTATAAAGAAATGATAAAATTATTAGATAATCTAAATAAAAAAAGTAAATAAAAATTACTCAAACCTATGAGTAATTACATTTTTTAAAATAGCCATCCTGACTGGTATTGCATTTGCTGCCTGTTCAAAATACTTGTTGTATTCTGTATCATCAACATCATATGCAATCTCATCCACTCTTGGAAGCGGGTGCATAACTATAAGATCCTTGCCTTCAAGCAATTCCTTATTGATTAAGTATGCTCCTTTGATGCGTTCGTATTCCTCTACATCTGGGAATCTTTCC
>CAJOMK010000116.1 GCA_905235495.1 uncultured Methanobrevibacter sp. | reverse complement strand
GCTGGAAAAGGAAAAGGATTCAAGTGCAAAAGTTGTGGCAAAAGAATAGAGTCAGATGAAAAAATTGCTGAAAAGGTAGAAAGAGGCTTAATCAATGGAAAATTCTATGAAACTCCAGTTTCAGCAAGACGTCACTTGGCCAAGCCTTTGATTCGTATGAATTTATAGTTTTTCTATTTTTTTAATTTCTTTTTTATTTTTTCACTTTTTTAAAACCCTTTCAAATTTTTATTGATGCTTGTTCATTGCTTAATTAATTTAATTAATTATTGTGCATTATTTTTAGCCTAAAATAGATTAACTTATAAATTATTAAATTAAAAATATAACATAATAACGATTTCATATTGATTCTTAAATTTTTTAAAATTGATATCACTCTTTAGGAGGGATTTTATTTCTGATGAGGATTTAGAAAATATTGATGAACAAGATATGCAAGAACAGCATATTAAAGATAAACACATGCATGAACAGCAATTGCATCAAGAACATATGCATGAACAGCAATTGCATCAAGAACATATGCACAGGCAAAAGTTTAAACAGCATAGGTTAAGAAGAAGAGCAGATAGAGCAATAAAAAGGAGACCTCCATGGAGAGAGTTAAATTTAACTTTTGTTGTATTGATTTTAGTTGTTATTTCAATGTCCATTGGGATTATAGAGATTAAGATTACCGACACCATCAGCTTTTTATTATTGCCTTTGGTATATTCTTTGGTTTTGGGTTTGATTCTCTATTTGGCAAAGCCTTTTAAGTATATAGACATTGAGCAGTCTAAAGTGGCTGAAGGGGTTATGGTTTTACTTATTGGCGTTTTAATTTGTAAATTGGCTATTTCAAGTGGTCAATCCATAGGTATTCTATTTCAGGTAGGTCCTGCTTTGGTTTTGCAACTCTTTGGAGATTTAGGTACTCTTATAGCATTGCCTGTTGCTTTGTTTTTAGGTTTTAGAAGGGAAGTTATCGGTATGGCAAGTTCAATTTGTCGTGAACCTAACTTGGGAATTATTATTGATAAATATGGTTTTAACTCTCCGGAAGCACAAGGGGTTTTAGCTGTTTTCGTAATTGGATCAATTATTGGTACCCCTTATATCAGTTTCCTCTCAAGCATATGTGTTTCACTCATACCATACCACCCATATGCATTTGCAATGGCATCTGGTATAGGTAGTGCAAGTATGAATGCTGCAGCATTGGTTCCATTAGTGCATACCTACCCAACTATGGCTACTCAATTGGAGGCTTTTGCAGGATGCAGTAATATTCTTTCATTCTGTTTAGGTGTTTACATGTGTATGTTTGTTTCCTTGCCTCTTGCAGAAAGATTGTACAAATGGTTATCTCCAAAATTAGGTAAAGGAAATGCTCATATTGATGATGAATATGATCTTGATGAACTTGAGGAAGACGAGGATGTCAATGATGATTTGACTATCGGTAAACTTAAAAGATGGGCTGCATTGCTTTTTGGATTTTCAGTTATCGTAGCTGTTGGAAATGTTGTAGGATATCACACTTCCTTTATTGATTCATTTATTGCGATGATTATAATCTCAATCATTACAATTATCGGAATGTCTCTAGAAAGGATTTCCCCAGTTCACATTCCATCAATTATCTTTATAAGTTTAATTGGTCTCGTTGTAGCTATCCCTGGAGTTCCTACTGCAGATTTTGTGGCACATTATGTTTCTCAAGTTGATTTGACCACTATATGTACTGCATTCTTAGGATATGTCGGTATTGCAATTGGTAAGGATTGGGAAGACTTCAAGAGGATTGGTTGGAGAGGAGTCATTGTTGCTTTGATTGTAATTACTGGAACCTATCTTGGTTCAGCAAGTATTGCAAATTTAACTTTGTTTTTAACAGGAATGTTCTAATCAATCTTTCCTTATTTTTTTTAATTTTTTATTTTTCTACTTTTTTTTACTTTTTCTTGTTGTCAATTTTTTATTATTCTCATTTTTTTATCTTGTAAAATTATTAATTTTTTTCAATTTTTTTTATGATTTTGATTAATTTTCATTCAAAAAAATTAAAAATATCAATAAAAAAATAATGATTTTTCAAGCTTATTTAACCTAGTTACATATTATTTATCATTATTTATCACTATTAATCATTATTTATCATTTTTTAGGAAAAAATAGATTAGTTTATAAACAATAAACTTGATATCATTATTTGATAAATATTTTTTAGTTTTACAAAAATTTTTTAAAATTATCAAGGTGTGATTTTATCACTGACGGTCAACAACATCCATATAGGGAAAAAACGGATAGGGCTATTAAGAAGAGACCACCATGGAAAGAGTATAACTTACATGTAGTTGTTTTTATTTTGGTTATCATTTCCATGTACATTGGCGTAAAGGAAATAAAGATAACTGATACCATCAGCATTCTCTTATTGCCTTTGATATATGCTCTTGTTTTAGGATTGGTTCTTTACCTTGCAAAACCTATTAAGTTTATAGGTCCTAAGCAATCTAAGGTAGCAGAAGGGGCTATGGTTCTATTCATTGGTGTTTTAATCACTAAGTTGGCTATTTCAAGTGGTCAGGCCATATCCAGTATTTTTCAGGTAGGTCCCGCTTTGATTTTACAGCAAATAGGTCATTTAGGTACCCTTATAGCATTGCCTATTGCACTGCTTTTCGGTTTCAGAAGAGAAGTTATCGGTATGACCAGTTCAATTTGTCGTGAACCTAACTTAGGGGTTATTATCGACAAATATGGTTTCAAATCTCCAGAGACTCGTGGTGTATTGGCTGTGTTTGTTATCGGATCCATTCTCGGTACTCCATTCATCAGTTTCCTATCAAGTATCAGTGCTTCATTAATACCTATGCATCCATATGCATATGCTATGGCATCAGGTGTAGGAAGTGCAAGTATGAATGCTGCAGCTCTTGCTCCATTGATGCATATGTATCCATCTATGGCTACTCAATTGGAGGCTTTTGCAGGATGCAGTAACCTTCTTTCATTCTGTTTCGGTATTTATATGTGTATATTTGTTTCATTACCTCTTGCAGAAAGAATGTATAGTTGGTTAGCTCCCCATATCTTCAGTCATGAGGAGAAAATAAGTATTGATGATGATTATGCTATTGAAGAGGTAAAGCATGACCAATATGCAACTACAGAAGAATTGACTGTAGGTAAGCTTAAAAGATGGGCTACCTTCCTTCTATTGTTTTCATTTATTGTTGCTGTAGGAAATTATATAGGATTCCATACATCCTTGCTTGATGCGTTTATTGGAATGCTTTTGATTTCACTTATTACACTCATAGGAATGTCCCTTGAAAGAATTCTTCCAAGGAACATTCAAGCAATCATTTATATAAGTATAATAGGTCTCTTTGTAGTTATTCCAGGTGTTCCGACTGCTGACTTCGTAGTTCATTATGTTTCCCAAATCGATTTGACTACAATCTGTACAGCATTCTTGGCATATGTTGGTATTGCAATCGGTAATGATTGGGAAGAGTTTAAGAAGATTGGTTGGAAAGGAATTGTAATTACTTTAATCGTAATTTCCGGTACTTACCTTTGTTCTGCAGGAATTGCACACTTAACTTTAGTAGCTACAGGAATGGCATAATTAAATTCCTTTTTACTATTCTTTAGTATTTTTACTCTTTTTTACTATTTTTTTAATATCAGTTCCACTCCTGTTTTTTTTTTTAAATTTTATACTTTCATGTTTTCTATTTAAAAATTGAATACTTTATTATATAGTAAATATAAAAATAAGATTATGATTATCAATCAATTGTCTGAATTTTTAATCAATTTAAAATATGAGGATATTCCTAAAGAAGCTATTGAAAAGGCTAAATTATGCTTCCTTGATTATTTGGCAGTTTATCTAAGGGGATTAGAAGGTGAAAATGCCAAAATAGCCATTAAAACAATTTATGAATTATATGGTAATGATTTCAATTCATTAAATAAGGGTTTTATCAATGGAATTGCATCTCATAGCTTGGATTTGGATGATGGTCATAGATTTGCACAATTGCATCCTGGATCAGTAGTGTTTTCAACAA
>CAJOMK010000115.1 GCA_905235495.1 uncultured Methanobrevibacter sp. | reverse complement strand
TATTTTTAAATATTCTATATTTTATAAGAATTTAAAATTATTTTAACTATTCATCATTCAGTTGTGATATTATTATTGAATGGGTTATTAAGATTGGTGGAAGTTTATTCCCACAGAAAGCTATTGAACTGGCAAATGCATTGAAAGGCCAAAACTGTTTGTTAGTTATTGGCGGAGGAGAATTTGCTAATCTCATTAGAAAATATGATGCTCTAATAGGATTTTCAGAAGATGTAACCCATGAAACAGCTATTGATTCAATGGATATCTTGGCTAAATTGCTGAATGATAAATTAGCATTTACAGAAATTAGCTATACATTAGAAGAAGCAATAGGTATATCTAATTCAAATAAGATACCAATTATGATTTGTTCTGACATTCTAAAGGATAACGAGCCATTTGCACATTCTTGGGATGTCACAAGCGATTCAATTACAGCTTATATTGCAAGCCTCTTGGATGCAAAACTTTTAATAGCAACAAATGTAAATGGTATATATACAAAAGATCCATCATTAAATGGTGCAGAATTGATCAAGGAAATTGATGTAAATGAACTACTGACTTTTGACGAATCATCAATTGATTTGATGTTGCCTACTTTATTGATTGAATATGGATTGGATTCTTATGTCGTAAATGGAGAGTATCCTGAAAGAGTTTTGTCAATAATCCAGAATAATGGTGAAATTGAAGAAGATTCTTTTGAATATACATTTATACATAATGAATAATTAACCGTCTTTTTTATTAATTCATAGGTGAACTTAAGAAAAATTTAAGTTTTAGATGGCTTAAATGAAAATTAGGTTAATTTTAGGTTAATCATTAAGTTTATAAATTAATAAATTAAAATATTTATAATATATTTGGTGATATATATGGAAAAAGTATACTGTCAATCTTGTAAACAAGAAATACCATTAATTGAACCTTATGTTCAATTCAACTGTCCAGAATGTGGTAAACCTATCGCAAGATGTGAAAGTTGCCGTACTTTCGGTCACTCTTACAAATGCGAATGTGGATTTGAAGGACCATAAGATTAATGGTTTTTTAGAAAATAATTATTATGGAAATAATTTTGAAATAATTTAAACCTATTTTAGAATTGTATTAATCCTCGGAGGAATGATTATGGGAGAAGTTGTAAACACTTTAAAAGTAATGCCTGAAAGTCCTGAAGTAGATTTAGAAGCATTAAAAGCAGCAATCACTGATGCAATGCCTGCAGATGCAGAATTACACGAAATTACTGAAGAACCTATTGCATTTGGTTTAGTAGCTTTAAATGTAGTATTCATCGTAGAAGACGGTGAAGGTGGAACTGGACCTACTGAAGAAGCTGTCACTGCTTTAGCTGATGTTGCTAGTGCAGAAATTACTGATTCTAGAAGATTAATGTAAGCCACTTTTATTGGCCTTCGGCCAGCAAAAGTTGGACCAAACTATTATCACTTCTTTGTGATAATTTTCTTTTTTTTTATTTTAATTTACCAATTAATTCAACCATTACCTTTTTTTATTATATTCTTATTATTCTTATTATTCTCAACTATTCTCAACTATTCTTTCTATTTTTAACTATTTTTTTCAATATTTTCATAATATTCAAATAAAATTTAAATCTACATTTTCATTTCAAATTGTTTTAATATTGCTTTAATTTTACTAATTCATCATAATTTTTATTCTTATTATATTTTTCGTTTTAAACTAATTATTTCATATTAAATCTAATTTTACACTATTATTTTAAGATTTAAAGTACTATAAACTATCTAATTTAAATATAAGTTCCTTTAAATAATTTAGTATTGAAACTGCTTAAATTAGCAAATAATTGGTTCATATTGATATCTTTTATTTAATTTGGTGGTGAAATGTTAGATTTGCTCATGGCATGTTTTATTGGCATAGGTATTGGAACCTGTACAGGAATGGTTCCAGGAATACATGTGAATACTGCAGGTGCCATTATGTTTGCATCCTCCGCATTCCTCATGAGTTACATATCTGCAGAATTCTTATGCATAGTTTTTGTTTCCATGTCAATAGCTCATGCCTTGATTGAATTTGTTCCTTCAATGCTTCTCGGAGTTCCTGAAGAGGGAACAGCTACATCTGTTCTTCCTGGGCATAGGATGGTATTGGAAGGAAAGTCAAAGGAAGCTATTAGAATAGTTTCCGTTGGAGGTTTTGGAGCCATTCTTGTAGTTATTATAATGCTTCCTGTTTTTGCGGTTGCATTGCCTTTTCTGCAGGGAATATCCAAACCTTATACTTGGATAATTCTCACTCTTGTATCTTTATATATGATCCGTAGGTTGAGCAATGGCAATATTGCGTTTCTATGGTCACTTCTCCTTTTTGTTTTATCCGGTATTTTAGGGTGGATAATGCTTCAAACCCCCATATCTTCTGGGATCTCTCTTATGTGCACCTTCAGTGGTTTGTTTGGAATCAGTACAATTTTATTTAGTTTGAATGATAGTTCTTCAATTCCTCATCAAAACAGATTCTATGATCTGGAAATTGATATGGATGCAATGAAAAGCATATTTGCAGGAAGGACTGCAGGGGCTATCTTAGGATTTTTACCAGGATTTGGTCCTGCTCAAGGAAGTATTATAGCACAGGGAGCATGTGGAACAAGTGATGATAGCGATGATACCAAGAATTTTCTCTTGGCTAACAGTGGATTGAATACTTCAGACACTCTCTTCTCATTAATAGCTATTTATTTGATTGGTAATCCAAGGAGCGGAATTGCTGTATATATGTCTTACTTGATTTCCGAATTCACTTTAGCCCATTTGATGATATTCACTTTTGCTTCTTTAATTGCAGTTTCAATATCATTGATAATCTGTTTGAAATTAGGGGATGGATTTTCAAATCTTATGCAGGGAATAGATTATAGGAAGCTTTCAATTGGAGTGATTATCTTAATGATAGTGATTTTATATGCTTTGCGATTATTTATGAAGGGCCCATATTGTATCTCACTCTTGCCTTGATTACAACCACTGCAATGGGTTTGCTTCCACATTATTTAGGAGTCAGCAAGTCTCATTTGATGGGAGTCTTGATTCTGCCTGCAATTATAATCTATATGCAAATGTACATTTAATGTGTTTAATTTATTTTAGTGTGTTCTGGCTTGTCTTTTTTGATTTATCTCCCCTAATTTTAAACGGTCTTCCTTTAACATGATTTGGTGGTTTGATGGATAAGAATTTTATTTCGAATGATAATGGTTTAATTCCGAAATACAATGTATTGAAATTTAACTTTTCAGATGAAGAAAAGCTCATTTTAGAGGAATTAAGAGAAAATCTAATAGATTTGGCCATTTCAGAGAAGATGTCCTCATTTAATGAAGATTTGATATTAAGGGACATCATACGTTTTTTAGAAAATAGATTGCAGAATAGGTTTGATTATGATTATAAGGAAAATTTGGCTAAAAATATGCTGAAGGAATTGATAGGATATGGAGAAATCAGTTCCTTAATAGAAGATGATGGTTTGGAGGAGATAATGGTCATTGGTGTAGGCAAACCGGTTTTTGTTTATCATAGGAAGTATGGGATGATGGAAACGGATTTGATATTTGACGATAAGGAAAAGATAATCAACATCATTGATTCGATAGCTCGTGAAACCAATAGGAGAATAGATCAGCAATCTCCCATTTTAGATGCAAGACTGGAAAATGGATCTAGAGTAAACGCAACAATTCCCCCATTATCTGCCAATGGCCCTACAATAACAATCAGAAAGTTCAAAAAGGACCCTCTGACAATTGTTGACTTGATAAGATTCAACACATAAATTTTATTGGTATTCTTAGTATAATTGGTATTTTTAGTATAATTGGTGTTTTAGTATAAGGTGGTTGTTATTTTAGAGGAATTTTTTATTCATTTCACTGAGTCATCAATCAATTTTTTCATAAAAGTTATTGATTTAATTATTTCAGTTCTGGATAAGTTTGGCGATAAAAGAAATTTGGAGAATGAAGAAAGTTCAAATGAAAAGAATTTTGAAAATAAAGACTTATTCAAGATAAATAATTTCTTAAAGAATGATAGTATT
>CAJOMK010000114.1 GCA_905235495.1 uncultured Methanobrevibacter sp. | reverse complement strand
GCATTTTGCAAAAAAGTATGATACAGAGGAAATTCCTGCTATTAAATTAGGGGAATAATCTTTTAAGGTTTCTGTTAATTTCTCAGCTGCACTATAAAAGCCAACATCTCCTGAAACTAAGATGGATATCTTTTCTGCATCTGTCTTTTCTATTATTTCCAATATATCCTTAGATAGATAAGCATTATAAGATAGTTTATTAAGCTAACTCATCTATTAATCTTTTAGCCCCAATTAAGATATCTGCATCATTAATCAGTTCTGAAGCTTCTGCAGTGAGTGTCTTTTCACTCATTCCCATTCCAATAATATTAATTTCCTTCATAAGCATTTACTCCTAATGGTGTCCTTAGCTTCTTCCACATTTATCCCTTCTTCATTAACCAATCGGGATAAAACAACTACTTCCATACCACATTCCTTTGCAGCGTCTGTTTTTTCTAAAAATCCTCCAACATTACCAGAATCCTTAGTTACAAGTATGTCTGCACCAATTTCCTTGAATTGGGCAATATTGAATTCCTTAGAGAAAGGACCTTGCATTCCACAAATGTTTTTCATTGGATAACCTAAATCAAGGCAAGTTTTCATCCCTTCTGGTGAAGGTAGCATTCTTAAATATACCCTTTCCTGGAAGTTTTCAACATCTGTTAAAGCAAGTGCCTCTTTCGCTCCCATTGAAGAAAAGATCAATCCTTCAGTAGTGTTTAGATAATCAATTAACTCTTCCATACTGGATACCTTTACAGCATCTTCAATATCAATTGATTCTCTTAAGACTCTAATGTATTCAATGCACTGTTCATCACAGATTTCCTTAATGTGTTTGCTGATTTCTGTTGCATAAGGATGTGTAGCATCAAAAACTAATTCAGTCTGCTCTTCTTTAAATAGTTTTCTCATAGGATCAGGTTTTAATCTTTTAGGCTGAACAATGACAGGAGGTTCGTATTCCAATACTTTCTCCCCGTATTCTGTAGCTACACAAACAATAGAGGGAATTTTGTTTTGAGATAAGAATTCAGTCAATAGACGTCCTTCAGTAGTTCCTCCGAATAAAACGATTTTGTGCATATCCTCACCTCTAATTAAGAGAAATATCAATCCATATAATAATTAAATATTTATATTTATACCCATTTATAACCTCTAGGGGTTACCATTTTATTATCTATGATTTTCGTATTGGCATTTCCAATGAAAACAGTGGTAAACATATCCACTTCAGTGTCCTTAAGTTCTAAAAGTGTGGTTGTATGATATTCTTCACCATCTCTTCCTATGTTTCTAACATATCCGCAAATTGTATCTTCACCTTTGAATTTCAATAAGGTTTCACATGCCTTTTTCAAGTAATCCTTTCTCTTATGACTTGAAGGATTATAAAGACAGATACAGAAATCCCCTTCGGCAGCTAATGCCAATCGTTTTTCAATCAATTCCCAAGGAGTCAATAAATCGGATAAACTGATTACGGCAAAGTCATGACCTATTGGAGCACCTAAAACTGCAGAACCACTTAAAACAGCACTAATACCTGGAACGATATCAATTTCAACATCAGGATAGTCAACTGACAATTCATAAACCAAACCAGCCATACCGTATACTCCAGCATCTCCACTACAGACTACTGATACAGTATTGCCTTCTGCTGCCTTTTCCAATGCCATCCTACAACGGTCTACCTCTTTTGTCATACCAGTATACAAATATTCCTTTTCAGGAAGATACTCTTCTACAAGCTCCACATATTTTTTATATCCTACAATTAAATCTGAATCTTCAAGAGTCTCTTTAGCAGCAATGCTAAGATATAACTCCTTTCCAGGACCAATACCTACAACAGATACACATTTCATAAATTTTCTCCTCCAATAGACACCGAATGATTATTTCAAATCTTTTTCCTAAATCAGTTATTAATAAATAAGTATACAAATCTTTTCCTAAATCAGTTATTAATAGATAAGTATTATAATTTATTATTCCCAAGAAATATTTGGATTATTTATTGCTAAAGCAACAGTCACACCTGCACCATCACATGTGTCCTTTCTCCTAATCAATTTTCCGTTGCTTTTCATTACTGCAGAACGTTCACAAACATTATCTACTTCCACAATGCTTTCTACAAATTCTGACTTTGTAAAGTTACCTTCAAGACTCTTAAGTTCTTCCGCAGTATAAGTGTTAAAAGGCAGATCATATTTTTTTGCAAATTCTAAAATTCCCTTTTCATTAGCCTTTTTATCAATGCTTGCCAAAGCATTTATAGACAAAATATGATAATTTTCATGTTTTATGATATTTAAAATGGATTTTTCTACGGCTTCAAAGCTTATATCTTTTCTACATCCAATACCAACTGTGATTACTTGTGGGACTAATAATAATGTATCATTTCCATATTCATTTTTTAAATCATAATGACTTATTATTACATCATACTTGCCATCATTATTATTATCGTTATTCTCATTAGGATTATTCAAATCATTAAGATAAATATTCTTAGGCAAATTTCCTTGAATAGGATAATCTGATTTGATATGTACGGATTCTCCTTTCAACAGTTTGGATGAAACCAATTTAATGCATTCTGGATTTAATATATGCAATCCTTGGCTTTTTGCCCAAGTATCCACTGCAAATACTTTATTGATATCAGTAGCAGTTGTTATTACTGGAATAGAACCTAAATCTTTTGATATTTGAAGTGCCAATTCATTTGCTCCTCCAATATGTCCAGATAGAATAGGTATTGAAAATTGTCCCAATTCATCTACAACAACTACAGCAGGGTCCTTTGTTTTGGTCTTGATGTAGGGAGCAATCGCCCTTAATGCTATTCCCATTGCACCTATGAAAATTAGGGCATCATTAGTGGAGAAATGTTCCTCTGTCCAAGTTGACAAAGCACCTTTTCCACATCTAGTAAAATCTACATCATTAGTTCCAGATAAGGAATTTGATAATTTATAGGTAATTTCCATACCATTATCAGTAAATGCAATAATTGATACTTTCATTCTTAACCTCACAAATTCAAGTGCCTTTAGCTTGAAAAACTACAATTTCTTAGCTTGTCTGAACTCTGTTGAAAAATCGTCTGCATAAAGACGTGACAAGGAATATTCGCTGTCTAAAACATCTCCAACAATTATTAAAGCTGTTTTAGTAATGTTGTTTTCCTTTGCAGTTTCATATAATGTTCCAACTGTACAACTCATGACCTTTTCATCTGGCCAAGTTGCCTTATAGACTATTGCTACAGGAGTGTCTTCAGTGTATTTTCCTTTTACAAGCTCTTTGGATAAGTCCTTAAGGAGACCTGTACTTAAGAAAATAACCATGGTTGCTCCATGTTCAGCAAATGATGCAATGCTTTCCTTTTCAGGTACTGGAGTTCTACCAGCCATACGTGTGATTATGACACTTTGACTAACATCAGGCAATGTATATTCAGCTTTCAATGCAGCTGCCGCACCACAGAAACTTGAAACTCCTGGGCAAACATCATAAGAAATGCCTTTTTCATCCAAACGATCCATCTGTTCACGAATAGCACCATAAATACTTGAATCACCAGTGTGTAAACGAACAGTCATTTTATTTTCTTCTTCAGCTCCAAACATCTTTTCCAAGACTTCATCTAAAGTCATTTTTGCACTATCATAAATTTCACATGAATCTTTAGCATAATTTAATAAATCAGGATTGACTAATGAACCTGCATATATAATAACATCTGCTTCTTTTAAGAGTTCTGCTCCTCTTATGGTTATTAAATCAACAGCTCCACTTCCTGCACCTACAAAATGTATCATTATTTTTTTTTCCTCCATAATATACAATGATAATAAATAAACATGATTTTAACATTTAGATAAATTACTTAATTTTAAATCAGCATTTCACTTATTCCATAATCTTTTAAGATCATCTGCATTTTCACTTTCAAATAAAACACCGGAATACTCACCAGTATTTGTGAAGCATATAAATCCAACATTAATGTCTTCCGGAATTCTTCTACCAATATTATGCTCTACTCTGCCTTTTAAGACATCCATTGTTTCAGCCAATAAATCATTTTCGTACAAAATATCCAATACCGCATTTGTAGTGACACATTTTTGAATCTCCTTCAAGATTTTAATATCAGCACCTGCCTCCAATGCACAAGACAATAATGTTTCGATCCTACCATCACCCTTATGTGAGTTAGTATTGAACATTCCAATACCTAATTTTACTAATTTACCTATATGCCCTACTATAAGAATATTTTTAAATCCGAATTCAACTGAACTATCCAAAGCCAC
>CAJOMK010000113.1 GCA_905235495.1 uncultured Methanobrevibacter sp. | reverse complement strand
TTTCTTTGATTTGGATAAGGATTTATCCTATTTTGATGATGACAATGAGAAGACAAATAAATATTCTCATGAGTTTGATGATATGGGTAGGTCATTAGATTCATCCAGTTCAAACACTTCATTTAATCCATACAATGTCTCTGATGAAGATTTAGGAGGTATTGATTTAAATCCAAGAGTGGTTAGGATAGGTGGAGAACGCATTAATGGTCAAAGTCCTGATTTAGGTTTAATCATAGAATTTAGAGATGGTAAACCCGTCATAAAAGGTGTCACAAATAGAAAAGATGAAGGTTCTGATGATTTTTTTTTTTTTGAATAAATAATTATTTTAATTTATTTTCTTATTTTTTAAAAAAAGATATTATTTTTTTATTTTTTTTAATTAATTTTTTTATTTTATTTTATTTTTAAAAAAAAGCTATTTAACAAAGTTGTATTTTATTATTTAAAAAAAGAAAAAGAGATTAGAATTCAATGAATTCCAATAATATTTTTTATTAACTGTTTTTCCACTTAAAGATTTAAGCTAGTTGCTGCATAAACGTTTTCTAATTTTTTGATTTCTTCGACAGCATCTTTAGTGGCTGGTTCATCTAAAGTAAGAATCATAACTGCTTCTCCACCGGAGGAGTCTCTTCCTACTTGCATGATGCCGATGTTAATGTTTTGTTCACCGAATTTGGTACCGATTGCACCGATACTTCCAGGAATGTCTTTGTATCTTGCAATAAACATGTTTCCTTCAGGTTTTACATCTACCCAGTAACCGTTTACCTTAATGATCTTAGGTTCGTGTAAGTAGGTACCGTCTGCAGACATTTCTCCAGTTTTGGTTTTAGCGGAAACTTTAATTAAGCTGTCATAACCTTCACTGTCATCACTTACAGCTTCAGTAATACGGATTCCTCTTGCTTTTGCAACGGTGGTTGCGTTTACAGCGTTTACTGCAGTTTCAGTAACAGGGTTTAAGATTCCTTGCAAGATAGTTCTTGTGAACAATTCCCTGTTTTGAAGTTTTGCAATTTCTCCTTTGTAGGTAATTTCCAATTTATTAATTGGGCTGTTTGAGGATTGTGAAATGAATCTTCCTAATTTTTCACAAAGCTCTAAATAATTATTGGTTTCTTCAAATTCAGCATTGTTCATACAAGGCATGTTAATGACGTTTTTAGGCATGGCTCCTTGGAATAAGGTGATTATTTCATTTGCTACAATGATAGCTGCATCCCTTTGAGCTTCTTTGGTGGAAGCTGCAATATGAGGAGTACATACGATATTGTCTAATTCGAATAATTTGTTTTCTTTTGCAGGTTCCTCTTCATATACGTCAAGACCTGCTCCAAGGATTTCTCCAGTGGATAATGCTTCGTATAAAGCGTCTTCATCAATGATTCCACCACGTGCACAGTTAAAGATAAGTGCAGTGTTTTTCATCAATTTGAATTGTTCAGTTGAAATTGAGTGTTCAGTTTCAGGAGTGAGTGGAACGTGAATGGTAATTACATCTGCACGGGTTAATACATCTTCAATGTTTTCATATAATTTAACACCCATGTTTTTAGCCACTTCAGGAGGTAAATATGGGTCGTATGCAATTGCATCCATTTCAAATGCCTTACATCTGTTTACCACTTGGGATCCGATTCTTCCCATACCGATTACACCGAGGGTCTTGTTTCTAAGTTCCATACCCATGAATGCTTTTTTCTCCCATTTTCCTTCTTTGGTAGATTTGTCAGCAATAGCTATTTTACGGATGGTGCTTAAGATGAGTCCCATTGTGTGTTCTGCTACAGTGATTGAAGTGGATTCTGGTGCGTTTACTACCATAATACCTTTTTTGGTAGCTGCATTCACATCAACATTGTCTACACCTACACCTGCTCTTGCAATGATTTTAAGATTGTCTGCCTTTTCAATAACTTCTGCGGGCAATTTGGTTCTGCTTCTTATGAGAATTGCATCATATTCACCAATGGTTTCGAGTAATTCTTCAGGTGTGATGCTTGTATTCACTATGACTTCACAAACTTCTTTTAAGTTTTCAATACCTTTTTCGTTAATTGCATCTGCTACTAATGCTTTCATTATTTCACCGTTTATTTTTTGAAATAAATTTTTAAGTAATTTTAATAGTAATCATTTTTAAAATCGAAGAATTTCATTCATTCTAAAAAATTTTTTTATAAAAATATGATAAATTATCTAATCTAGATTAGATAGTTTACAATATTATTATCTATTGTTAACATTATATTTAAATAATTGTACGGAATTGTTTATTCTACTTATTATTTTTTTCCTTTTTATTTGAATTTTATTTAATGATTTTAGATTGATTTTAATATTTATTTTAGTTTTAAATTCTTTAAATTTATTTAAAAAAGTTTATATGCTTAATAGCTCTATATTATATTAATTAACTTCTGTTAATGAGATTAATTCTTAAAAAAATATGTGAGGCATTATTATGGTAAGTATAGAAGAATTTCCTATTTCAAGTGCAGATTATATTCCAGGATACAAAATTGTAGAAGAAAAAGGATTCGTATATGGATTGACAGTACGTGCACGGGGTATTGGTGGAGATATCGGTGCAGTATTAAAAGGAATTTTAGGCGGTGAGATCAAGCAGTATGTTAAGATGATGGAAGAATCCAGAGAAGAATCCATTAGCCGCTGCATTGAACATGCTAAGGAATTAGGTGCAAATGCAATCATCACCATGAGAATGGATTCAGACAGCATCTCCCAAAACATGCAAGAAGTTTTAGCATATGGAACTGCTGTTGTAGTTGAAAAAGAATAATCTTTTCTTTTTTTTTTATTTTTAAGAAATTTGTCGCTTATTGTGAGAGATGAATAATGGAGAATAATTTTAAGCTACAGGAATATCTTGCAGAAGGAGCAGAAATAATTGTCAAGGATGCAATTAAGGCATCTCTTAAGAATCCTAAAGAGAGTCTGTTCTTGGTTAAATTTGCAAAACATACAAGAAAAGCGAGCAAAATTAGACAAGAGTATGAGAAAAAAGGCCAAAACATCCCTATTTTTTTAATTGCAAGTATTGCAAGTAGCTGCAATTTGCATTGCACAGGATGCTATTCAAGGGCAAATGATGCATGCAATGACGATGAGCCTTCAAATCAATTAAGTGATAATGAATGGGAAGACATCTTTGCACAAGCAAAAGAGCTTGGAATAAGTTTTATAGTTCTTGCCGGTGGAGAGCCTATGATTAGGGAAGATGTTATAATTAAGGCAAGCCAATTCAAGGAAATACTGTTCCCAATCTTTACAAATGGTACATTGTTGAATAATGATTATTTAAAGCTATTTGAGGAAAACAGGAATCTTGTTCCTATCGTTTCCATCGAAAGTGATGAAAGGATAACTGATTTGAGAAGAGGAGAAGGTGTTTATAATACGATATTGAATTCAATGGAATTGATGAAAGAAATAACATTGTCTTTGGATCTTCACTTACATTTACAAAAGGAAATTTGTCAGGGCTGCTTTCAAGGGAATATACCAATCAGTTAAGGGATTTTGGTTGCAAAGTAATATTTTTCATAGAATATGTTCCAGTTAATGAGGATACTGTAGAACTGGCTCCGGGTGATGATAAGAGGGAAATGCTTTTGAATGAGCTTGAACTTCTTAGAAATGAGTATGATGATATGCTGTTTTTATCATTTTCTAGAGATGAAAAGACTTCTGGAGGCTGTCTTGCAGCAGGAAGAGGATTTTTCCATATAAATTCTCATGGTGGTGCTGAGCCTTGTCCTGCTTCACCATACAGTGATATAAATGTGAGAGATTCAACTCTTCTTGAAGCTTTAGATTCTAAATTATTCACTTCCCTTCGTGATGGAGGCATTCTTTTGGATAATCATGAAGGTAGCTGTGTATTGTTTGAACACAAGGACGAAGTGGAAAGAATATTGAATTAATGGTTTTTTTTTAAATTTTCTTAATTTTTTTAAAATAAAATTGCTTATTTTTTTTAATTTTTTCTCATTTTTTAAGTCTTTTTCGATAAATATAATAATTAATTTAATTAAAATTTTATTATAGATTAAAAATTATTTTAAAAACTTATTTATCAATCAATTTAGGTCGTGTTTATCATATTTAAT
>CAJOMK010000112.1 GCA_905235495.1 uncultured Methanobrevibacter sp. | reverse complement strand
TTATACTCAAAATATAAACTTTTTTTCATATTTTTATACAAAAACTTATTATTAATAAAAATTATAAATACTATTATTATAATATTAATTAATTACTTTTTTGGAATTTTAAATTGAATTTTTTAATTAAACATGATTCTAAAAATAAAATCTAGCATAATTGATTAATGAATATAATAATCAAACATAAATAATTAATTTTATTTTATAAATGGAGGAATAAATTTGAGTATTTTCGGAAATGAAGACGCTGTTGAAATTGAACCAACCAGAGTCGTTAAAAATAGTTTAGGTATTGATTTAGGTACCTTAAACACCGTAATCGCAAAACCATCAGGAGATAAATTTGACTTATACCAAATTCCTTCTGTAGTTGCTGTTAAAAAAGATGACCCTTCTGCAGTACTTGCTGTTGGGGAAGAAGCTAAAAAAATGTTAGGCAGAACCCCGGAAGACATAGTTGCTGTAAGACCACTTAAAAAAGGAGTAATCGAAAACGTTGCACAAGCACAAGCATTACTCATCAGAGCAATGGAAATTGGTATTAACGAAGGAGAAACTGTAGGCAGAATTGTCATTGGAATTCCGGGAGATGCTTCTGAAGTAGAAAAGAATGCTGCTGAAGAAATAGGTAGAAAAGCTGGTGCTGAATTCGTTTTAGTAGTAAGCGAAGGTTTAGCTGCAGCTATTGGTGCAGGATTACCTATTGCAGAACCAAACGGAACTATGGTAATCGACATCGGTGCAGGATCCACTGATTTAGTAGTTATTTCCCTTGGTGGAATCAATGATATTGAAACCGTAAGAGTAGGTGGAGACGACATAGACAACAGAATAGTAGAATTGGTTGCAGAAAAATATAATGTTGCAATCAGCATTCACGATGCGGAAGCTGCAAAAATGGAAATCAGTATGATCCATTGCAGCGAAGAATTTGAAAACTTAAATTATGAAGTTATTGGTAAATCCTTAGAAACTAACAGACCTAAAAAAGTTGTAATTGATTCAATGTTAGTTGCAGATGCAGTAGAACCAATCATCAAAGAAGTAATGAACGGATTAAACCTCATCTTAGAAAGATTACCAGCTGAATTGATGATGGGAATTTACAAAAATACTGTAGCAGTAGGGGGAAGTTCCAGATTAAGAGGACTTAAAGAAAGAATTTTCGATGAAACAGATATTCCAATTCAAATTTCCGATGACCCTATGACTGTAGTTGCTAAAGGAACTGCAATCGTAGCTGCTGAACCATTAGCTTTAGAACCGGAAGTACGTTTAAAAGCTATGAAATAAATATTAAACAATTTCAAGCGTTAATTAGACGTATAAATACTATGGGTTGTTTTTACAATCCATAATATTCCTTTTAATCACCATGAAATACACCATTTCAACTTACTCTTTTTCAAATTTATGAACTTTTTCTTAAAAAATATATATTCTAAAAACATATTAAGTAATATAATAAAACTATTTTAACAATCAAATTAACAATTAAACTGGATTTAATAATATGGATACACTAGGATTAGATGAAGCTGGAAGAGGCCCTGTTTTAGGCCCTATGGTTATGGCAGGTATTGTAATACCTGAGAAAAAAGAAAAGATCATTGAAAGAATGGGCGTAAAGGATTCCAAAAGATTGACTCCAAATAGAAGAACTGTGCTATATCGTAAGTTAACTAAAATGTTCGATTATGAAACAGTGGTAATTACTGCAAAGGATATTGACACTTTAAGAGCAAAAGGAATTAATCTTAACCAAATAGAAAAATTAGCTATGAAAAAAATTATAAATACTCTTCGAACAGATAGAATCATCATAGATGCTTTGGATGTAAAGGAAGGAAGACTTCAGGAAGAGATGGAAGAATATGTAGGCCATAGTTGTGAAGTCATTGCAGAACATAAGGCAGATGACAACTATCTTGCAGTTGGAGCAGCTTCAATCATTGCAAAAGCAAAAAGGGATATGATTATTGAAGAGATAAACAAGCAATATATCAGAACCACCGAAGATAGAGATGGAATCGGTTCAGGTTATCCAAGTGATCCAAAAACCAAAAACTTCTTGAAGAAATTCAAATATGATGAAATGCCAGATTTCGTTAGAAGAAGTTGGGGAACAGTCCAAAAAATAAAAGAAGCAGAAGAAGCTGAAAAATTAGAATAAATTATTTTACTTTTTTTAAAAATAACTGTTATATTAAATAATAAAAATTAAAAAAAAAGAATAAAAGAAAATAGATTTATTTTGGATTAAATCCAGTTAAGTTCCATTTTCCATCAAATATTGCTGCAACTGAAGAAACAGGATTTTCAAACTCAACAAATACACCTTCATCAAAAATGAATTTACATGCATCATCAGGAGTTTCTGCAGAGAAAATTACATTTTCAGGAGTGTTTTTCTCATAAGTGGAAATGAATTGAGCTTTTCCATCTTCTATTTTTTCAACCAATACTTTGCTATCGGTTACAATTCCAATATATGCTTCAAAATCCTCTTCATTTCCTTTGACTACTGCAGCAATTCTTGGAGTGTTGTAATCATCCTTTTCATAATCCATAGTGATTAATGAATATGCCATTGCATCTCTAATATTCATTCCAATAGCTATCTTATCTGCAATAGGGTTGGTTTGTGAACCATTTGAAATAATTGCAATGTCTCCTACTGTTTTTACACAATCATAAGCAATGTAAGAGTTTTTGAATATATCTGTTTCAAATCCTTCTTTTGGAATGATAGCTGCTTCATCTTCAAGAACCTTTACTTGTCTGTTTGGAAAAGATCTGCTTGAAACTCTGTAAGCAACATATGGTTTTCCATCTTCTGTTTTTCCTGCTGAAATAATTCTGCCTAAATACATTTTTTTACCCCAATAACTATTGAATATTAAATTAAAATTAAATTAAAATTATTTGGAAATAATAATTTAATAAATTAAAATTTTAAAATTAATTCTTTAGAATAATATTTTAAGAAATTAAAATTTTAATTGAAAAAATAAAAAATTAAAAATAATAAATTAACTATTTTAACATCACTCCGGACTATGAACTGCATCATAAGGGTTCATACCCGCAGGTGTCCTAATAATTATGGCATGTTCACTCGTTTTAATCTGAACATCCCCTTGGTCAAGCACTCTTGCATGTACCCCAATAGCATTTCCTCTTATCTCAGATGACATGTCAATACCATTTACAGTAACTTTCTGCAATCCTGCAACTGGTAGCAAATAATACTCTGCATCTCCAGTAGTGTCTGTCATATTCGGTTTTCCAGTACCGGTTCCTGTATCGTCACCAGTAGCTGCAGCTCCGAAAGTACTTGTCACTACAAGAAATATGAGCAATGTAAATAAAATATCAATAAAAGGAACCAATTTAATCTCAGGTTCATCCTGATTCATTTTTTCCTTATGACGCTTAATGTCAATTGCCAAGTTATCAGCCCCAAATTATTGTCTTAATTTACTTTCAGTAATTTCAGATTTTACATCACATTTCTCTAAAATGATGTTACTGATACTCTTTTCGAGCATACTAGGTTTGAATGAAATTTGAATATTTGAATAAGGGTCAGTGATCTCTTTCACACTTACAATACCTTCTGCTTCTTGAAGAGCTTCCATTACACAAGGCAATCTCTCATAAACTCTAATTTTAATTACTGCATAACTCCAGTTGGTCATTTTGGTAGCTAATTCAATCTTATCCATTTCCTGATTGATCAATCCTTTGATATAAGTGTATAATGGCATGAGAATAATAGCTACAGTTAACCCTGCAATAGTAGTAATAAGAGCAAGATAAATACCTTCTGCCATAGCTGAAGCATCAGGATTTACACCTAAATTCTTAAAGGTCATCCAAATACCTAATACTGTACCAATTAAACCTAAAAATGGAGCAAGCTCAATAATAGTCTTTAACGCACTGATACCATTTGTCATTTTACTCATTTCAACAATGAAAATCTGCTCCATACTTTCTTCTACTTCGATTTTGTTTTTATAACCTATTTTCAATGCTTCAGACATAATTCTTGAAACAGGATTTTTATAGTGACTGATATTTTTTAAAGCTTCAATAGCTCCTCCCTTTTCCATAGATGAGATAATAGTCCCCATAATCTCTGTAGCATCGATTTTACTAATTTTTCTAAGGTAAAATATCTTCCTAATAGATATTATAAGACCATAGATACCCAGCAAAAGAATTATATAAGTGATAACTCC
>CAJOMK010000111.1 GCA_905235495.1 uncultured Methanobrevibacter sp. | reverse complement strand
GGTTGGGGTAGCTTTATACTTAGCGCATTATTCGGTTCATATGGATTTATAGGATTCATAGGACTATTTTTCCCAGGATTCATGTTAAACAGCAAAGATTCAAACATTAGAAAGCATGCATATATTCAATTGGCAATTATGATAATTAGTATAATTGTGACTTTCTTGGTCTTGTTTAGGCATTAGATATTTTGTAATTTTGTGGTGATTCTTTGAATAAAAACTGAAAATAGCATTATTAATCATTCTTGCATTACTCATAGTTTCAGTAGGATTTTTGATTTGGTACTCAAATGATTATGCTCGTGCTGAAAGTAATGCAAATGCTCTTTTAATGGGGGAAATCATGCACATTTGTATCATATGGCATAGATCCAAAAGATGGAAATGCAAGCATTTCTCCGCAAGAACAAAGAAAACAGACAGAAAAAGCGATTTTAAATTTTATAAATAATTGATTTTTTCATTTATTCTCTTTTTTTATTTTTTCAATAATTCTTTATTGATAACTCTTTTTAGTTGTTCTATTCTTTCTCAATATATCCTCATTTTTTTCAATACTTAAATACATTATTATACAAACTATTTAATAGATTAAAATACAAATATATTTTTATTATAAAATAAATATTTCAACTATTTATTATATCGTACTAATTTACTTGAAATTAAACAAAAATTTTTTAAAACAACGATTAAAACTGATTATTATGCTTAAAATATTTGAAGACTTAGGATATAAAAAACAAATATGTAAAACATGCGGCAATGAGTTTTACTCTCAAGTTGATAGAGACACTTGTGGAGATGCTTCATGTGATGAGTATGGATTTATTGGAAATCCTGCTACTGACAAGCCTTATGATTTATATGAAATTCAAGAAACTTTTAGATCCTTCTTGGAAAAAGAAGGTCACGAACATATATCTCGTTATCCAACTTTAGCAAAAAGGTGGAGAGATGACGTATTTTTAGTTGGAGCTTCAATATTTTGTTTCCAACCATGGATCACCTCCGGTTTAGTGGAACCTCTAGCTAATCCTCTTGAAGTTGAACAGCCATCCATACGTCTTAACGATGTGGATAATGTGGGAAGAACCGGTAGGCACATGACCTGCTTTACTATGGGTTCACATACTGTAATCAACAAGCCTGAAAACTTCATCTATTGGGAAGATGAAACAATCCGTCTTTGCCATGAATTCTTTAAATCAATTGGTATCAATACCGAAGAGATCACCTTTATCAAATCATGGTGGAAAGGTGGAGGTAATGAAGGCCCTTGTTATGAGGTATGCTGTCGTGGTGTAGAGCTTGCTACACTTGTTTTCATGCAATACAAAACACTTGAAAATGGTGAAAGGGAAGAAATCCCAATTAAAGTGGTTGATACAGGTTATGGATTAGAGAGAATTGCATGGATTTCACAAGGAACTCCTACTGCTTTGTTTTGCTCCTGTTGTAGATAAGCTTAAGGAAATCACCAATGTAGAAGTCAATGAAGAGATATTGGCTAGAAATGCAGAAATTGCAGGTATGATGGACATTGAAGATATCGGTGATATCAGAGAGCTCCGTCAACAGGTGGCTGATAGCCTAAACATTAGTTTGGAAGAGTATTTGGAAAATGCTGAACCGATGGAAGCCATCTATATCATTGCAGACCATACAAGATGTTTAGCATTCATGTTAGCTGATGGAATTATCCCATCCAATGTAAAAGAAGGTTATCTAGCAAGACTTGTCCTAAGAAGAACCATCCGTTTCATGAAAGAATTGAAGATGGAAGAATCATTATCAGATATTATGGAAATCCAATTGGACTTCTTAAGAAAGTTCTATCCTGAAATCGATGAGTCTGGGGAGCATATCATGAACATCATCAACCTTGAGGAAGAAAGATATGCAAAAACCATTGAAAAAGGTAAAAAGACTGTAAAAAGAACTATCAAACGTCTTAAAAAAGAAGGAAAAACTTCCATGCCTTTAGAAACCTTAATAGACTTATATGATGCACAAGGTATGCCTCCTGAAACTGTTGAAGAAATGGCAAGCGGAGACAAGGACTTTGAAGTGTTTGTACCGGATAACTTCTTTACCATTGTTGCAGATATGCACGAAGAGGACAAGGTTGATAAGAAAGATACTTTAGACCTTGATGTTCCTGAAACAGAACTTGACTTCTATAAAGACATTTATCAAAAGGAATCTGATGGAAAGATTATTGAAGTCATTGAAAAAGGAGATACCATTAATGTTATCCTTGACAGGACAATTTTCTACCCTGAAGGAGGAGGTCAGCCTTCAGATATAGGTATCATGTCAATAGGTGGCAAGATTTATGAAGTAACTTATGCTGAAAAATTGAATAATGTAGCGCTTCATCACATTGCTGTTCCTAAAGATGGAGATAAGGAAAGCTTATTGGCAACACTTAAATCCTATATTGGAACTGAAGTTCATATGGCTATCAATTGGAATAGAAGAATTACCTTGGCAAGACACCACACCGGCAATCACTTGGTGATTGCAGCTGCAAGAAAGGTCTTAGGCCAACACATTTGGCAAGCAGGTGCACAAAAAGGTCTTGCTCGTTCCCGTATAGACTTATCACATTACAAACGTATCACACAGGAAGAGCTTAATGAAATTGAAAAGCTTGCAAATGAATATGTTATGATGAATATAGACTTGGACATCAATTGGTTAAGCCGTGATGATGCTGAGAAGGAATATGGATTTACATTATACCAAGGAGGAGTAGTTCCAGGTTCCCAAATCAGAGTTGTCAAGATTCCTGGAATTGATGTACAGGCATGTGCAGGTACTCACCTTGACAGAACAGGTGAAGTTGGTCCAATTAAGATCAATAAAACCGAAAGGGTTCAAGATGGTGTAGAGAGAATTGACTTCTCTGTAGGTCTTGCAGCTATTGATTCCATTCAAAATGATAAGGAAATCCTTAGGAAAAGTGCAGGCATATTCAGTGTAACCAATGAACAATTACCTAAAACCTGTGACAGGTTCTTCAGTGAGTGGAAAGCTCAAAAGAATGAAATCGCTAAACTTCAAAAGGAAATTGCTAACTTGAAGGTAGCTACCTTAGCTGATAATGCGATTGAAGTCAATGGATTGAAAGTCTTGAAGGAAATCATTGCGGGAGATATTAAAGAGCTTCAAAAGATTGCTCTTGACTTTACCGAGAATGAAAATGTAGATGTAGTATTCATTGGTAATAATGAAGGTAAGATTGTAGGTGCAGCTACTAAGGACTGTGGAGTTCAAGTGAATTCCATCATCAAAGAAGCAGCTTCTGTACTTGGAGGTGGTGGTGGTGGCCGTCCTAACTTAGCTCAAGGAGCAGGTCCAAATGCAGATAAGATGGTTGATGCTTTAGATTTAGCTGTTGAGCTTTTAAATAATTAATTATTTTATTTAATTAATTATTCTTTCTTTTTTTATTTTATTCTTTATTCTTTTATTTTTTACACTATATTCTCTATTAGTTAAATATTTTATTTTATTATAACAATCGTTATATTTATAAACTATAAATTAAATATATAAAAAGGTAAACATATAGTTAATGAAATTATAAAAGATAAATAATAAAGAATATAATAAAGAAGAAAAATTTATTTTATAAGATATAATTCAATTAATCATATGTTTTAGTTCTTTAGAATTTATTGTTTTATGAGGTATTTTATGAAACCAGATTTAATTATAGCTCGTTATGGTGAAGTAGGATTAAAGAGCAATCGGGTTAGAAGAAGATTTGAAAATCGTTTAATAAATAATATAAGGGCATCCATAGATGCAGAAGTTAAACTTTATCAAGCAAGAATTTTTATTTTCCCGAAGGATTTTGATGATGCATTAGAAAAGCTAGAGAGAATATTTGGTATAGTTTCATATTCTCCTGCAATATCTACAAAAGCAACTTTTGAGAATATTGAGGAGTCCCTTTCTTCATATGCTGAAAAGCTTCATGATGGAGGATTATTGGATGAAAACACCAAATTTGCAATTAACTGCAGAAGAGTGGGAACTCATGAATTTTCATCTCAGGAAATGGCATCATTTACAGGTGCAGTTATAGTTCGCAAATATTCATCTCCTGTTGATTTGTCAAATCCGGAACTTACAATTTATCTTGAAGTGAGGGACAATGATGCATACATTTTCCATGAAAAGATTCCAGGTCTTGGAGGATTGCCTCTTGGAACTCAAGGAAAGGTTGTAGCTCTTGTATCAAGTGGTATAGATTCTCCTGTTGCATCTTATTTGATGATGAAGAGAGGTTGTCAGGTAATTGCCCTTTACTGTGACAATGACCCTTATACTAGCTCTGAAGCGCTTCAAAACTTCAATGATTTGATAGAACAATTAAATCTTTATGCAAGTGGTGCGCCAATCAAAAAGAGAGTTGTCAAGTATGGGGATTATTTAAGCACCTGTAAGGTTGAGGCACCAGAAAAGATGACTTGTGTCTTATGTAAATCCGGAATGTATAAAATTGCAGGAAAGCTTGCCAAAGAGCTTCATGCAGAGGCGGTTATTGACGGAAGCAGTTTAGGTCAAGTAGCTTCTCAAACACTTCCAAACATTTTGGCAACCCGTGAAGATCTTGATGTTCCTGTATTGAGCCCACTTATCGGTCTTGATAAGGTTGAGATAACAAGGATAGCTGAAAAGATTGGAACTTTCGAAATATCTAAACGAGACGATGGCGGATGTAAGGCAGTGCCAAAATATCCTGAAACCAAAGCGGATTTGGAATTTGTCAAACAGATTAAGGAAGATATTAATCAAGATGAAGCACTTGAAAAGGCGTTTAAAACTATTGAACATTAATTATAACTATTTTGGAGAGATAATATGAAATTCAAAAATATTGGCATTGTATATCTTATAGCTGGTTTATATTATATGATTGCTGAGACCATTTGCACTTTTTCTGTAAATGATACATTGTTCAACATGTATGTTTTTCATACTATCTCTGATTTGGGAATTCCAAATGGCAATTGTCCATTTTTCTTCTTAATGGACTCTGCATTTATTCTAATTGGTTTAGCATTAGTTTTTGCTAATTTTTATAAATTTAAAGAGTTCATTATCAAGTATAATACATTTTTTTATATTTTTACTATAATTGCGGCTATTGGAGTGATTATGGTTGGTTTTATCCCTTGGGGAAATCCTTTAACCAATGGATATCACAATTTAGGAGTTATCATGGCAATTCTAGGTGGAAATCTGATGCTTCTAACCATTTCCAGGTCTATGGATAAGTTTGAACTCTATCAAAAGATTACCTTAATTTTAGGAATCATAGGATTAATCTCATTTTTGATAATGTTTTTCAATATGCAAAGAATTTATATGCCTGTTTTCGAAAGATTGGCTGTTTATCCTCTCATTGCTTGGCATTTGATGACTGGTGTTTATTTATTAAGGAAGGTTCAATAATCAATGAATTCAAAAGACCATCTTAACTATGATAAGGGGTTCCTATGGCTAAAACTAAATCCAAGCGAATATTCTATTTAGATGCACTACGTGCAGTAGCAATTCTTACAGTTATAGCAGTTCATGTTTATGCTGTTACAAGAGTTCAGGTAATGGCTGATTTTGCCACAGGTCCAAGTTTGAGATGGCTCTTTTCCCAATTTACAGGAAATAACCTGAGAATTGGAGTGGATCTATTTTTAATGTTAGCGGGAGCGCTGTCTTTAGGTCGTGAATGGTCCATAAAGGAATTTTTAGGAAAGAGAATTCCTCGTATTGTAGAACCTTTTGTATTTTGGGGACTGGTTACTGGTGCAATTGCTGTAATCATATCATACTATTTTGGATATA
>CAJOMK010000110.1 GCA_905235495.1 uncultured Methanobrevibacter sp. | reverse complement strand
AAAAAAAATAGAATAAAAAATATTTTATAGCTAATACTATGCTAACATATGTTTTTTAAAAAAATTTGTTCAGAACTGATAGTATTTACCTGGTAAAGTGATTGAATATGAGACTAAAAATTTACTTTATTATATAATCTTACAGGTAAAATACTATGTTTAATACTATGTCAATTATTTACATATAAAATTTTCTAAAAAAATTTTCCATTAATAAAAAAAATGTAAAAAAAAAAGTAAAAAGTAAAAAAACTTAACACTAAAAATAGTGATAAGAGTTTTGGTCAAGGTTTTGCAGGCCGAAGGCCCGGAAAAACTTGATTATAATTCGTTAATAGCTAATTTGATGTCTTCAGCTTTAACGGTTTGACGTTTTGCTAATTCAGCGAATTTAATAGCTTTTTTAGCAACTTTTGCAGCTTGTGCTTCTACATAAGCGTTTAATTCTTTTTTAGCGTCTTCGCTTACTCTTTCAGCACCAGCATCTTTAATGATTCTTCCGATAGGAGCTACAGGAATTGCCATAAATATCATTCTCCATAATTTTATTTTAAAAAATACATACTTATTACTAATGCAATAATTAGTGAAAGTTTATATAAACTAATATTTTTGAAAAATACTAACTATACAAACTTTTTTCATAAGTACTACTTATTAATTTATCTTTCTAGTATATAAAGTTTTCTAAAAAATGGCCTCCAATACCTTATTTTTTAAAAATATAATGCTATACTATATGAAATTTAAAAACATTAAACTATAATGATTTATAATGAAAAATAATAAAGTATATATAATATTAATTATGATTAAACTATTTATAAATAATATAAAAATTCTATTTGTAATAGTATGAACTAAACAAAATGAAAATTTTAAAATATAAACAAGACGAAAGTGAAAAATTTTTCAAAAATATTCATATTTCATTTAACGTGAAAAAAATATATAATTAATTAACATTAAAGATAAAATTATAGAAAAAAACAATGGAGATTTTTATGAAACTTAAAATAGCTGTTCCTTCAAAGGGCAGAATAAGCGATCCTGCAGTGAAGATCTTGGAAAAGGCAGGCCTTGGCCTTAGGGACAATTCAAACAGAAAATTATTCTCACAAACTTATAATGAAGATATAGATGTGATGTTTGCACGTGCAGCAGACATACCAGAATTCGTAGCCGAAGGAATCTGTGATATGGGAATCACAGGTTACGACCTGATTGAAGAAAACAGTGAAGAGGTTGAAATACTTCTTGACCTTCAGTTCGGCCAAACCAAATTGGTCCTTGCTTCACCTGATGACAGTGAAATACTAAGCAAGGAGGACTTGAAGGATGGAATGACAATAGCTACAGAATTCCCAAACCTTACAAGAAGATACTTAGAGGAAAACAATCTTGACATAAAAATCGTAAAATTGACTGGATCTACTGAAATAGCTCCATTCATTGGAATAGCTGATGCTATAACAGATCTCACAAGCACTGGTACAACATTGAACATGAACCACTTGAAGATAGTTGACACCATACTTGAAAGTTCAATCAAGCTTATTTCTAACAAGGATTCATATGATAAGAAGAGAAACCTCGTAGAGGCTGTAAACACTTCCATCCAAGGTGTGCTTGAAGCTGGAAGGAAAAAACTTATCATGATGAATGTAGCTAAGAAGGACCTTTATGAAGTTCAAAAGGTCATGCCTGCAATGAGCGGACCTACCGTATCTGAGGTTCTCTCCCATGAGGAAACAATGGCTGTTCAAGCTGTAGTTCCTGAGGATGAGGTATTCGAGCTTGTTAACAAGTTAAGAAATGCAGGTGCACGTGACATTCTTGTAGTTCCAATAGAAAGGATTATTCAATAACTTGAATTGTTAGAATTAATGCAATTTTAAAAATCAGTGATTAAATGAAATTCTTAAGATTCAAAAACAAGACAGACAGTCTAAACAATGATTTGAGCATCAAATCAGGGTTCTTAGATGAAGAAAATAAAGTAATAGAACTTAAAGGAGACATTCTGGACTACCACAATAAAGATATAAAAACAATTTTAGACAATGCAGTCCAAACCCACAGCTTAGATGATATAGAAATACAATCTCCAACAGCCCCTTCCAAAATAGTCTGCATCGGCCTCAACTACAAGGATCATGCAAAGGAATTGAATCTTGAACTACCTGAAAGTCCTGTAATATTCATAAAGCCTTCCATTACAGTTAACAGAACAGACAATATTGTGGTTTATCCTAAAATATCAAAGCAAGTTGACTACGAAGGAGAGCTTGCTGTTGTGATTGGAAATGAAACCAAGCAAGTTACAAGAGAAGAAGTTGATGAATACATCTTCGGATACACAATAATAAACGATGTCACCGCAAGGGATTTCACCCTTGGAGACGGCCAATGGACAAGAGGAAAGAGCTGTGATGGATTTGCTCCAATAGGGCCTTTCATCGAAACAGAACTTGACCCATTGAATCAGAAGATAGTGACTAAAGTAAATGGAGAAATAAGACAGAACTCCAACACTTCACAGATGATCTTTTCTCCACAGGAAATAATATCATACGTTTCACAGACAATGACATTGAATCCAGGAGATATAATAGCTACAGGAACACCTCCAGGTGTAGGTGGAATGAAGGCGGATTCAATTGTTGAAGTAACAATAGAAGACATTGGAACATTAAAGAACTATTTAATCCAAGAAAAATAAGAAATATTTAATCAAAGAATGAAAAGACTTGAATTATAATAGATAAATTATTATAATAGTTAACAATATATTATAAAATAGAATATTCTTAATTTTAAAAGGAGTTCTTTTATATAGTTTGGTGAAAGAATGATTATAGAAATTTTAATAATAGCTATAGTATTGATGATTATATTTGGGCTATTGAAATGGTTGATGAAGATAGGCATGAAAGTCTTTATCATAGCAATTATTATATTCATCATTCTGGCATTATTAGGATACATATTCTAACAACAAAGTGCTAATATGATGCTTAACAGCAATCGCTTTAATCATAATCTTAACCTTATTGCAGTTATTCATAAAAATAAGCTTTTGGGTATTCATCCTATTGATTATTATACTCATAGTTGTTGCAATATATGGATTCATGAATGGGAAATAATTAAAAGTTTTTTAATCTAAATTAAAAAACTTTATTTCTTATTATTTTAAAAAATAAATTTCATTTTTCATCTTTTAATTTTATTTATAAAGACCACTATTTCAAGTGTAAAATTTAAGGAGTGTAATATCATTTTTGAGCATGAAAATGTTATTTCATTAAAGGATTTTGAAAAGGAAGATATTGAATTTATCTTAGAGGAAGCAGGCAAGCTTGAAGGTGTTGCAAAGTCTAAGGAGAAATCTAGAGAGCTTGAAGGAAAAATCTTAGGGCTTCTATTTTATGAGCCTTCCACAAGAACAAGGCTATCCTTTGAAACTTCCATGAAAAGGCTTGGAGGAGACTGCATAGAGCTTGGTGATGCAGCAAACAGTTCCGTGTCAAAAGGAGAAAGTTTGGCAGACACTGCAAAGATGTTTGATTCTTACTGTGATGCAATAGTAATCAGACATAACCTTGAAGGAGTGTCAAGATTCCTATCAGATATAGTTGATGTGCCAGTCATCAATGCTGGAGACGGTGCAGGACAACACCCAACCCAAACATTGCTTGACCTTTATACAATTAAAAAACACTTCGGAAAAATAGACGGATTGAACATTGCACTTCTAGGAGACTTGAAATACGGTCGTACCGTACACTCACTTGCATATGCACTTGGAATGTATGATGTTGAAATGACTTTCGTCTCACCGGATGAGCTTAAGATGCCTAAAGAGACATTGCACGACCTTGAAGAAAACAATATCAAATATAAGGAAACTAATTCAGTTAAGGATGTAATTGACGATGTTGATGTGCTTTATGTTACAAGAATTCAAAAGGAAAGATTCCCGGATGTAGAGGAATACGAACGCATCAAAGGAGCATACTTGATTAATAAGGAATTGCTTGAAGGCAAGGATCTTATAGTTATGCACCCACTTCCAAGAGTGGATGAGATTGCATATGATGTTGATGATACAGAATACAATAAGTATTTTGAACAGGCAGCAAATGCAATACCAGTCAGAATGGCTATTTTAAAAAATGTAATTACTCATAGGTTTGAGTAATTTTTATTTACTTTTTTTTTACTCTTTTTTCTACTTCAAATTAAAACAATACTTCAACCAAAAGTAAAGGTTTTATCTTACAATTAGAGACTTTTAAATCATCTATTTCCCTTTCTAAATCATACAATTTTTTACGATTATTCTTAAATTCCTTTTCATCTCCATGAATACACAACATCAAATCTTCCAATCCATAAGCTCGACATTTTCCTTTGCAGTCAAGTTAGGGATGAGGTTATAGAATTGAAAGATAAAGCCTACGCTTTTAGCCCTATACTTTGTGAGCGCATC
>CAJOMK010000109.1 GCA_905235495.1 uncultured Methanobrevibacter sp. | reverse complement strand
AAACTCTTTTAATAAGCTTGAAAAAAATTCACCACAAGCTTTTTAAAAAATATTACGGAGGCATCACCATGAAAAATTTAAAACTTACTAGATTAAACGAACCAAATTTTGGCAAACTTTACGAAATGAAATCAGAAATGAAAAACTTCCTTGAAGAAAAATCTGATTATCATAACACAGAATGGATGGATAATCTTGAGACTATCCTCGATTTCCAAGATTCAGATGGCAGCTTCAAACTATTTGACAGCTATCAAATCCCATCTGATACAAGAGTGGACTTCTGCCACGAGCCAACATACATCTGCACATCCATCCTCATGAAAGCATACTTAACAGGAGACTCTGCTTTAGCTGAAAAAGTAGAAACTCCTCTAATCCACGGATTGAAAAGATGCTGCTGCAGAAATCTCACTGGCCATGGATACGAATCCCTTGAAGGCCAAATCGAAGCATTAAACATCTTTATGAAAGGTGGACTTCGCGAATTCATAGATCTTCATCCTGAATTAAATCCAAAATTCACAGAAATGATTACAAACATCATGAATTCATTTGAATCACTTGAAGTGAGAAAAGACTTCAAGGACCCATGGGGAGAAGATTACAAAGAAGACATTCTTAAGATAAACGAATACTTCAATACAAGAAATGTGTTCGTTTATGGAACACTTATGAATGGAGAGATGAACCATTATCTCCTTGAAGACAGCAAATGCCTTGGAAAGGCTGCTGTAGATGGCTACGAAATGTATAATGTAGGATGGTATCCTGCAATTATACCTGGAGAAAGCAGAATCCTTGGGGAACTATACGAAGTCCCACAAGAGGATATGAATTCAATAGACATGCTTGAAGGGAAAGGAAGCCTTTACATCCGCAAATGTGAAGAGACTTCCAGCAATTCCATCACATACATCTATGAATATGCACAAGACGTAACAGGTCTTGAAAAAATAGATTCATGGAAGGAATACGTCTGGTACATATCCTATGGAAGCAACATGCTTTATGACAGATTCATCTGCTATATCGAAGGAGGCCAATTTGAAGGAAGTGAATCTTACAGAGAAGCTTGCGAAGACACTTCAGCCCCATTTGAATCCAAAGCCATAGACATACCATATGACATGTACTTCGGAAATTCCTCCAGATCATGGGAAGGATGCGGAGTATCCTTCTTAGATACAAGCAAACAAGGACATGCATTGGGAGTTGCATATCTTTTAACAAGAGAGCAATTCAAGCATGTAGCTGCTCAAGAAAACGGCGGACGCTACCCAGACGGATATAGCTCTTGGTATGAAAATATCATATCCCTTGGAGAAATGGACAGATATGAATTGGTTACAATAACCAATAATGAATTGAGAGAATACAACGAACCTTGCGAAGACTACTTGAATACTTTGAAAAGGGGAATAAGAGAAAATTGGCCAGAAATGTCTGAAGAAGACATTAACAACTACTTGGATAGTTGCATTAGGGAATAAATTTATTCCTTATCTAACTATTCACTTACTTCTTTTAACTCAAGAAACATCAACAATAAAATAATGATAAAATTTAATATTAATATTATTCATATATAATATTATAATGATTGATAAATAATATGATAAATAATAATCATATTTATTTTTAAAAAAGAATGTTTGAAAAAGTACTTATTGCAAATAGAGGAGAAATTGCTATACGTATTATGCGTGCATGTCGTGAATTGGACATGAAAAGCGTAGCAGTCTACTCAGATGCTGATAAAACTTCTCTTTATACTAATTATGCAGATGAAAGCGTTCCTTTAGGAAACCCTTCACCAGGCAAGTCTTATTTAAACATTGAAAAGATCATTAATGCTGCACTTGATACTGGTGCAGATGCAATTCACCCAGGATACGGATTTTTAGCAGAAAATCCGGAACTAGGAAAACAATGTGAAAAGAATGGAATCAAATTGATTGGTCCTAAAGGAGAGCATATTGAAAAAATGGGAGATAAGATTACTTCCAAACAATTGATGAAAAAAGCAGGAGTTCCTGTTATTGAAGGTACTCCTGATGGAATCAGTGATGTTGAAGAAGCAAAGGAAATTGCTGAAGCAATCGGATACCCTGTAATCATCAAGGCATCAGCTGGTGGTGGGGGAATCGGTATGCGTGCGGTTTATGAAGAAGATGAACTTGTACGTGCACTTGAAGCAACCCAATCAGTGGCTTTGAAAAACTTTGGAGATGCAACAGTATTCATTGAAAAATACTTGGAAAAACCAAGACACATCGAATTCCAAGTATTGGCAGATGAACATGGAAATACAATCCACGTTGGTGACAGAGAATGTTCCATCCAAAGAAGACATCAAAAACTATTGGAAGAATCTCCTTCCCCAATTATGACTGATGAATTAAGAGAAAGAATGGGTGAAAGTGCAGTAAAAGCTGCTGAATCCATTGGATATAACAGTGCAGGAACTATAGAATTCTTGTATGAGAATGGAGAATATTACTTCCTTGAAATGAACACACGTATTCAAGTGGAACACCCAATCACTGAAATTGTAACTAATACTGATTTAATCAAAGAGCAAATTAAAATCGCTTACGGTGAAGAGTTGGAATACCAACAAAATGACATTACAATAACCGGACATGCTATGGAATGTCGTATCAATGCTGAAAACCCACTTGCTGACTTTGCACCAAACCCTGGTAAAATTACAGGTTACAGATCCCCTGGTGGACCTGGTGTACGTTTAGACAGTGGAGTTTACATGAATTATACAATTCCAACTTTCTATGACTCCATGATTTCCAAACTGATTACCAGTGGTCGTACAAGAAATGATGTAATTAACAGAATGAAAAGAGCATTAAGCGAATATATTATTTTAGGTGTAAAAACAACAATTCCTTTCCATAAGACAATCCTAAGAAACGAATCATTCCTTGCAGGTGACTTACACACTCACTTTGTAGATGAACATAAGAAATGGATTGACGCAGAAATGGAAAAGGTAATTGAAGAAGATTTAGAAATGGTAAACCGTATGAAATCCACTTTTATGCCTGGAAAGAAAATAGCTGCCATTTCAGGAGCGGTTGGAACTTATTTCAATGCTGCTCAAGCTCAACAACTTAAAAATAAAAAATAATTATTTAAAATTTTACAATTTATTAATCTGGTGATGATTATGAATAAAGAAATGATAAAACTCTTAGTTAGTCATGAGGTAATTTCTGAGGAGGATGCTGCAAAGCTTGACTCAATCAATGATGAAACTATTGAACATGCAATCAAGGAATTAGGATTTGGAAAAACTGAACATATTACAAAGGAAAAAATCACCAATAACGTGGAAACCGAATATATGGGAAATGAAATCCTTTGTTTCAGAAAGGTATTTTCAACCAATTCAATAGCTAAATTTTTAGCAAACCACAATGCTACTGAAGGTACCGTATTAATTTCTGAAATTCAAACAAATGCTAGAGGCAGATTAGGTAAAAAATGGGAAGCTCCAGAGGGTGGAATATGGATGTCCACTATTTTAAGACCTAATGTCCCTACTGTAAGAATCGGTTTAATCACATTAGCAACAGGTGTTGCAATAGCAAAAGCCATCAGGTCATTAGGTGTTGATGCCCGAATCAAATGGCCAAATGATGTATTGATTCGTGGAAATAAAATTTCTGGTGTTTTAACTGAAGTCAATGCCACATTTAATGAGATTGACTGGATAGTAGTAGGTATAGGAATAGACAGCAATCTTAAATTGGAAGACTTCCCTGAAGACATTAGGATAGGTACAACTACATTAACTGAAGAACTGCCTGCCAAAGTCGATGAAAATGAACTTATTGCAATATTCTTGAACGAATTTGAAAAGGTTTATGACTTATACAAAGCTGGCGAAATAGAAACTATCCTTAAAGACTGGAGAGATCTTGCGGATACCATTGGAAAATACGTAAACATTACCCAAACAGGTGGTAAAATCACCCAAGGATATGTTGTTGGTATCAATAAAGAGGGTAGTTTAATCATTGAAAAAGAAGACGGCACATTAGAAAAGATTATCTCCGGTGAACTTAGAACCGTCGAATAAAATTAAAATTTATATTTTTTAATTAAAATAAACAAAAATAGTACTTTAAACTATTAATAAAAAAAAATAAAATGAAATTAAATTTTCATTTTATTACCTCTTTTTTAAATTAATAAAATAAATAAAAATAGCTTAATAGCTAAAAAAACTCTTTTAAACTAATTTTTTTAAATTAAATTTCTTATAATTAATTATTTTTTCACTATTTTAATAGAATATCAATTCTTTTGATTTTTCCACATCTTGAGATAGGCCCAATAATTCTTTAATTGAAGAATCCACCATTTCATACAATTGATTGATGTCCATATCAATAACATCTTGAGCAGACAAATCAAAACGGATTGAAGCAGATGCCCCAGGCATTCCCACTGCAGGTATAGTTATAATCCCAAAATCCTTCAATAAAATCATAGCCCATAAGAAACAACAGTCCTTTTGTGAAAGGTCTGTTTCAATATTTAAACTGCTTAATTGATTCTTAAGGGATTCTTCACTGACACATACACCAGTAGGTGTCTTTTCAAACATTTCATACTTTTCAGCAAGCAAACTGAAAAACTCATCCTTTTTTGAAATGGCATTAACCAAATTATCTTCAGTATAATTCTTAATACCATTTACCATAGCCAAAATCAATGGAGGTTGAGCTTCAAGACCAAATTGATTTGCTTTGATCTTCACTTCATCAATCAAATCAGCTCTACCAGACATCAATCCGCCACGTGGACCTGTCATCAATTTATCTGTGCTTGTAACAACCAAATCTGCTCCAAGCTCTGTAGCTTTCCTTTGATTGAATACTGCAGTTCTGAGCCTTGCACCTGAAGCATCATCTACCAATACCGGAATGTCCCTTTCATGAGCCATATCTATTACCTGTTTAAATAATTCCTCATCAATTACCTTATGATCCATTGTAGAACCAGTTACAACCACTAAGGAAGTATTGTCAGGTATATTGAACTTTTCAATGTCAACGAATTCATCATAGCTTGCTCCAACTATATTACATGACCTTGGAATAGAGGGATGTGCTGGAAATTCAGCTAAAAAATGACTTACGTGTGTTCCTTTTTCAACCAATGCCAAAATGCTTGCTAAGATTCCGGAACTTGTTCTGTTTACAGCCAAAACCTTTTCTCCACCAAGATGTTCCTTACCTGCAATTTGAAGCTCATCTTCAAAAATAGCTGGACCAACATAGGTTTCCAAGAGATTCAACTCTTTTTCACTTGCTATAAAACCACCAGAAAGACCTGTAACATCATATAATGAATCTCTTCCCCCATCACTGATGATTTCTCTAATGATCTTCAAAGCAGATCCCCTTTTCTTAACTTCATCCAATGAATTATTGACAATCATGATAAAACCTTAATAAATTAAAAATGTTAAAAACAAGCAGATAAATAAATAAGAAAAATAAATTTCAATAAAATAATTAAAAAATAGAAGATAATTCTAAAAAATAGAATTACAAAATTAATTAGTCTAAAAGACTTAATTCAAAATCAGAGAATGATTCAATGAGTACTCTTAAATCTTTTTCACTGATGTCCATTCTGGTAAACTCTTCACCTTCGGAATAAGCATATTCCGCATGAACGATGTTTCCTTCAGGACCGGCAAATAACATTATAAAGTCTTCCTGTTTTTCAGGGTTTTTAGTAGGTAAACTGATAGTAAAGGAAACACCTAATTGATTGAAGAATTTTTCTTTTTCTTCTGCATCCTTATTGCATTTTTTTAATTTTCTAATTCTTGATTTTAATTTTTTTTCAGCTGCTTCTGCAATGTCTGCCATTGTATCACCAAAATAATCATAATTTTTTTTTTAAATTAATATTTATTATAAAACTATATTTATTTAGATTTTTATCATATTTAAAATAATAGGTATGGGAATTTTTTTTAAAAAAAAATGAACTTCTCCATTCTTTTTTAAATCTATCTTTTAACAACAACTTTAGCTGCTTTTGAAACTGCATTATATGATTTGTCACCTGCAAATTTTGCAGTGAACTTATAGGTCTTTCTTTTGGACAAGCTTACCTTGA
>CAJOMK010000108.1 GCA_905235495.1 uncultured Methanobrevibacter sp. | reverse complement strand
GTTTCTTGGTAATGGAAGTCTTCTGAAAGGCATTCCTTTGGTTTCTTCCTTAACTGTTGTGATAAGTTCATCTGCAGTCATGTCAACCTTTTCACCAGTTTTTCTTACAGTTACATTATAATTGTCAGTTTCAACTTCCTTGTCACCGATTACAACGATGTAAGGGATCCATTCTTTGGAAGCATTTCTGATTTTCTTACCGACTCTGTCATCACTGTTGTCTACATCTACACGAATGTCAGCTGCTGCAATCTTATCAGCCAATTCGTTAGCATAGTCTAAGTGTTTTTCACCGATTGGCAAGATTCTGACTTGTGATGGACTTAACCATACTGGTAACATTGGAGCTTTTCCATCTTCTTTTGCAGTGTTTTCAAGAAGACTGCAGATTACTCTTTCTACACTTCCAGTTGGGGAACAGTGTAAGATAATTGGATTTTGAGCATCTTCGTTTTCATCAACATACTCGATGCCGAATCTTCTACCACTTTCAACATCTATCTGTACAGTAGGGTTTTCAATAGGTCTTCCTAAGTAGTCAATAGCTGCAAAGTCGATTTTACAGGACCAGTAATGTTTTCTTTCAGGTAAGATTTCGAGTAATAATGGTTTGCCGATTCTTTTAGCGGTTGCTTCCATCCATTCCTTATTTTCTTCATAGAATTCTTCTGTTGCTCTGAAGATTGCTTCGTAGTTGACATCAAGGTCTACACCGGTTTGAACACACATGTCCACTTGAGCATCAAACTCTTCAAGAGCTTGAGGCATGTCAGCACAGAAGCTGTGCATATCAGGCATGGTGAATGCTCTTAATCTTTTAAGACCTACAATTTCCCCTCTTTTCTCGAATCTGAAACTGTAGGTGGATAATTCGTAAACCTTAGCAGGTAAGTTTTTCCAGGTAAGGAAAGATCCGCCGAGAACTCTGAATGCACCGAAACAGCATGCGAATCTGAGCATCAAGTCCTTTTTGTTTGCGGTTTTGTATTGTCTTTCACCGAATTTAGCTGCATGTTCTCTGATTGCATCATTTGCAAGGTCATAGAAGATTGGAGTTTCAATAGGCATTGCACCTAAATCAACAACAAAATTGTAAACATAATCAGCTAATAAGTCATGTACCAATCTACCTTTAGGATACCATTTTAGGTTACCGATATCTGAAGCAAGCTCGTAGTCACATAACTCTTTTTCTCTCATGATCTTAACATGTGGAGGTTCTCCTTCATCGGAAGCACCTTCTCCAAGTTCATATGCAACAAGCTTTTTCAAATCTTCACTTTCGTAGTTGTATTCCTTAGGATCAAAGGTTTCTCCATCCTTGAAGATTAACCATGCGGATGGTTTCTTCTCTTCTTTCTCTTCCTCTTCTTCACCAGCATCTGCAGTGATGGTTCTTGAAAGTTCAGATAGTGGGTGTCCTTTACATGAAATTTCAAATGCCTTATACCATCCGAATGGTACTCTAAATACATCTAAACCTTCTTCCTTAAGAGTAGCTTTAGCATCTTTCAATATTTGAACTGCCACTTTAGGAGCACCAAGTGAAGAGGATAAGTGTGCATAAGGGTATAGTACTACTTTTTCTGCATTGACTTCTTCATTTGTTTTTATAACTTCAGCAACTAAATTTTTGACAATAGCACTTGGATTTGCTTCATCTTCTTTTTCAATGGATGAGAAAACAACTAAAGCTTCATCAAAAGCTCCATCTTTTTGAGCTTCTTCGATTTCTTCAGCTACTGGAGTTTTATTTTTTACTTGATATTTTATATAATCAGAGTGAATAAGTAAAACTCTCATATTTTCACCAGTTTTTGTTTTAAAAATAATTTAAGATAATTATAATATTTTTTTCGATATATATTACAATATAATATTATAATTTTATTTTTTATATTATTTAATTATTGGTAATAATTAGGAATTATTTGTCATGTTTGCAATGATTTAAAAATCATATTCTTCAAAGTTTTTTAAAATTTATTAGTAATGTTTTTTATAGTATGGATTATATAAAGTTTCAAATAAAATCGAAGGTTTTTTATTTAAGCAGTGATAGTATGGAAATTAAAAAAGAGCTATTGTCTTATGTCATTTTTGGAGTTTTAACTACCATAATCAACTTTGTAGTTTATCTCTTCTTTACAAGGATATGCGGAGTCAATTATATTGTTTCCAATATCATCGCATGGTTCTTATCTGTATTGTTTGCATATGTCACAAACCGCATTTGGGTATTTGAAAGCAGTAATTCAAACATTATCAAAGAAGGGGGTGTTTTCTTTGGAGGAAGATTGTTTTCAGGTATCTTAGACACTGGACTAATGATTCTCTTCATTGACATTTTGACAATAGGGGATTTGATTTCCAAAGTCATTGTTCAAGTTGTTGTCATCATTTTCAATTATGCCTATAGCAAATGGATAGTTTTCAAATAATGAATATTCCAATATTTAATAAAATTTATCATTTAGTTTAAAGTATAATGTAAGAAAAAGAAAAAAGATTATGATTATGAATATTAAGAATATTATACGATTATATAATGCTTAATTTTAACAAATTATTTTTATTGATTCATCATATGGAGGTTTTAATATAAGTCTATTGAGTGTTGTTGTTCCTTGTTACAATGAAGAATGTTCCGTTTTAAAATTCTATAATGAATTCAGGCGCGTTTATGACGAAGTGCTTTCATATAATTTTGACATTGATTATGAGATTATATTCGTTGATGACGGATCCAAGGACAATACCTTAAATTCAATCAAGCAATTAACCGAGTATGATGATTTCGTAAAGTACATTTCATTTTCAAGAAACTTCGGCAAGGAATCTGCATTGTTTGCTGGATTGAAAACAGCACAGGAGATTATGTTGTTGTTATGGATGCAGATTTGCAGGATTCTCCGAGTTTGCTTCCTGAAATGTTTAGGCTTATTTTAACTGGAGACTATGACTGCATTGCTACAAGAAGGGTTTCAAGAAAGGGAGAGCCTAAATTAAGATCTTTCTTTGCAAGACTTTTCTATAAGTTCTTCAACAATATTTCCGATTTGGAATTTGTAGATGGTGCAAGGGATTATCGATTGATGGCACGTCCAGTAGTGGATGCAATTTTAGAATTGAATGAATACCACAGATTTTCCAAGGGAATCTTCACTTGGGTCGGTTTCAAGACCAAATGGGTGGAATATGAAAATGTTCAAAGGGTTGATGATGAAACCAGCTGGTCACTTTGGTCATTGTTCAAGTATTCCGTAGAAGGAATTGTGGCATTTTCCACTTTGCCTTTAGCATTGTCAACCTTTTTAGGCATAGTTTTCTCACTCTTGGCATTTCTCTTGATCATTATCCTTGCACTTAGGAAGTTATTGTATGGAAATGCAGTTCAAGGTTGGACTTCCATTATTTGTGCCATTCTTCTTTTAGGAGGAATTCAGCTATTTTCCATAGGAATTTTAGGAAAATATTTGGATAAGACATATATGGAATCTAAAAAAGGTCTATCTACATAACTAGGGAATCTAATATTGAAAAAATAAATAAAAATTATCTATTAAAGAAAATCTATTAGATAATTTTAGTTAATCTATTAGATAATCTTAGTAAATCTATTAGATAATAATATCGAATAATCAATGAATTTATTTTCAATTTCTATTAATGGTGTTTTAATGTCTAATAAAAGTTTTTATAATAATAAAAAGAGTTTAGGATTATTATTTTCATCTCTTTCATTAATTCTATTTTTATTTGTCATAGCATATGCTTTATTAAAGCCAGGAATCGGGTATGACGATTATTACACTTTAGGAATCATAAGGCTTTCCTTGATGGATATGATTTCTGCCACTGCAGTAAATGTCCATCCTCTACTTTATTACATTATCCTAAAGGTTTTCTCTAATATATTTAATCCTTTAATCCTTTGGACAATCAAAGTTTAGTTTTGCTTGGAAAGATAGTTTCACTTATTCCTATTGCTTTGATATTGGCTGTAAGCTTTACCAAAATAAAAAAGGAATTTGGATTATTGACTGCAGGTCTCTTTTCATTTAATTGTATCATTATTTAATGTAATGGTCTATTCAACAGTCATTAGATGTATAGTTGGGGATTGTTCTTCATAACCATTCAATTGATTTATTTATATGACATCATCCATAGAAAGGATACAAAAATTGCTTGGATTGTATTTACAATAGCTTCTATATGTTCTACATATACCCATTATTTCTCAGCTATTGCATCAATAATAATATATCTAGTTCTTTTTGCCTATCTGTTGCATTCCAATAGGAAGGAATTGAAAAAATGGATTGTCTCAACTATTGTTTCCCTTGTGGCATATCTGCCTTGGCTAGGAATATTGCTCAGTCAAGTTTCTACAGTAAGTGACCATTATTGGATTAAGTCAATAGGCTTTGAAACAGTCATATCCTATATTGATTTCATATTTTCCCCTTCAGTAGGTATCATTGGCCGTATTTTGGAAATATTCTTAATAGCCTTATTGATAGCTTTAGTTTATCTTTCCTTAAAAAATAAGAAATCATCAGATGATTATGTGGACTTCTCCTTAATATCAATGTCAATCATATTTTTAACAATGGTTGCAGGAATTGTCTTATCATTTTTGATTAGGCCTATCTTTGTTTCAAGATACATATTGCCTTGTTTTGGTGGTTTATGGTTAGGTGTGGCTATTGCTTGCAAAGTGCTTTGACAATAGGAACAGGTCAAAAACCTCTTATGATTTTGACACAAGGAAGTTTTGGAATTCTTTTGATCTTGATTGTTTCTGCATTCAGTGCTATGAGTTTCATTGGCACTAGCAGTGCAGATTATAATGAAACATTGGGTCATTATCATTTTCGATTCCATAAATGATGGAAAGACAGTTATTTTTGATGATGAATTAAGCTATTTGAGATACTCCCCTTATTTGGATAGAGATAACTGTGTTTTGGATTCCAGTTTTAAAAGCATAGATAAATCTAAGGAAAACAATACTGTGTTTGTAAAAATTCATTTTGATGAATTAGAAAAAACAGGTTACCAATACAAAGATTTTTGAAATTTATCAGGATGAAGTTTATTCATTTGCTTAATTTATTTAAAATAAGTGCTTTTTAGTATTTCTTATTTTTAAATTTATTTTCTATACTTTCCCTTTAAAACCTTTGTTCTGCCTTCGGTATTCTTATTCTTAATCCAAAATCAAATCAATATCAGGATTTTCTTCAGATGCATCTACAAAAGTGGCAACTATTTCATCATCAACGATAGCGCTGTCTTTAATTATGATGGTTTTCCTACTCATTTCAGTTAGGCAATCAAACAATGCATCAAGATTCTCGCCATAATACTCTGGGAAATCCAATTTTTCCTTTATGTATTCATGAGGATTTCCTTCCATTTCCTCCCCATACAAGACTATCTCATTCATGTTATCTATCATCTTCTTCATTTTTTTTCTAAGTCGTCTGTTTTCCAAAAGTTTATTAGCCATGCTTTTCCCCTATTTATTAAATAAATGAGCATCCTATCTAAATTATATTTAAGTCAAATGCTCAAAGCTTGCATAATAATCTCCGGTATAGTATACTTCGTAGTCATCAGTGAATAAACTATTCTTTTAGGGCCTCTGCTTGATGCTCCTAAAGTGTCAATATCACATTCTTTATACTCATGGCTTATAGGCAATATGGATTGACGATTTGTAAAGGTGTCTCCTCCAATGCATTTTCCAAGAGCATATTTCTCTACGCTTCCACCATGCCATCCAAGAGCTTTTGCTTCACTTTTAGTGATATAATTGGAAGGAAGTTTGTGATATGTGGTTAAATAGGCTGCAACTTCTTCTTTTGAGTCGTATGTTCCGTCTTCTGAAATATTAGCTTCATCTACATTGAGTGTTGATGAGCTAGAGTCAGAATCATCTCCAATGCAACCGCTAACTGCAACGGCAGCAAGCAGGATGATTAATATAAGTCCAATTATTTTCCAATTTTTCATAATAATTCCTTGAATTAATTTTTATTGTTCCTTTTTATTAAGTTTTCTTTAAATTTATTCAAGTCATGAGTATAGCTATTAAATATTAATTATTAAATCATTGAATTATCCTTAATCAAATTAACAAATTAATTTTTCTTAAACTATATAAAATATGATGGATATAAAATATACTAATGCAAAAATCATAAAAGTTAATTTTTATTTTTAGCAATAAATTTTACTTTTCATTTTAAGAGAGGAATCCCTGTGGATAAGAAAAAGATATTGATCATTGTAACTGGAAGAGGCATAGGCGGAGATGCTGGTACAGCATTGAATGTTTACAATGCACTCGAAAAAAGAGGGTATGATTGTGAAATCGCTTTGGATGAGTCCGCTCCAGGATTATTATTTAAAAAGAATAATATAGAATGGAACAAGGTAATCATACCACAAGCTGGAGGTCACTCTGCAACAATCATGACCACCATTAAAGCAGGTATTCGTGCTGTTAAAGGTGTTCTCCAAACAAGAAAGCTATTGAAGTCCAAGAAATTCGATTTGGAATTAGGCATTCTTGGAGGAGGAGCTATTGTTGGTGCTCTTGGTGCAAAATTAGCCGGAATTCCTACTGTAAGCCTTTTGATTACTCCACTTGACACTAAAGTCTGCAGTCATATTGGAACTCCAATCATTCTACCTGAAAACAACTTGTTTTTAGCTGAAGACATTCCAAACAATATGGTGAAATCTTTCTCTCCTGTAAATGAAAACATCACTCATGGTGATAAGAACAAGGCGTTGGAAAAATTAAAAGAACACTCTAAAGAAATTAAAGAGAAAAATCCTGATGCCATTGAATTTGATGAAAACAAGCCAACAATCGTTTTCTCATCAGGTTCTTCATTGTTTGAAAAGACAGCTCAAGCTATTGATCAATTCTCAAAATATAACGATAAGTACAATCTTGTTTTATGTGGCGACCCTTTAGATGAGTCTGTATGCAGGTCTATTGATGAAAGCAAATTTATCAATGTAGGTTTCATTGATTGGGTAAATGACTTGCTCTGTCTTGCTGACCTTGCAGTGCTCACCAATGACGGTTTGATGCTTCATGAAGCTATGGTATGTAGCATACCTGTTGTTATCTTAAAAAGAGTAAAATGGGGCAGGTACCATGATATGGTCTCTATCTTCAAAGGAGCAACTGTTGAATGTGACCTTGAAGACTTGGATGAAAAGATCTTTGAAGTCATGGATAATTATGATGAGTTTGCAAAAAGAACTGATGAGTATAGGACAGCTATTTTAAGTGTAGATGACAACATTTACAATATAGTTGATGGCTATTTAAAATAGCTAAAACTAATTCTATTCATTAATAAAAGAATTTTTTCATTAATTAACTAATTCTATTCATTAACAAACTTTTTTTATTCTATTTCTTTCTATTTTTTTATCATTATTCTTTAGTTTGGATTATTTCATCTTTTTTTTAATGGAATCATTATCTTGTGATTCCGCCAATTCCCTCAATGAATTCTTCAACATAATCCTTTTCGTTCCTTTCGAATAATGAGTAATGGAATGTATAGCTTGTTTGTGAATCATCAATCTGCTCGCCATTATAAACATCAATAATTTCAGCATCAATGACAGGTCCAATGTTTTTAAACATCTCAATCAAGTGTTTCTTATCAGATTTTGAAGGGAATATTGCTGTCAAATCAAAATACTCCAGCTTAAAGTTATTCTTTTTCCATTCAAAGATTTCCTCTTCAGACAATATGTCCACATTGGAAAATTTTAAGCAGGTTTCAGTATTGTAGGCATTTTCAAGAATTACGGATTTTGCTGTGACTTCCTTTATAATACCTAAATGCACGTTTTCAGAGTGGTGGTGCTTTAAGCCCACTTCCTTGCCTATTGATTTTGACAAAATGTTTGACTTTTGGGTTAACATGCTAATTGCTTTGTCTGAACGGACCAATGCATCCTCGTGTCCATCCAAATGCTTTGCTGATTCAACCATGGATTTGACAAAGTCGTCCTCTTTTCCCTTATCAATCAGATTTGATAGGTAAATGCTTTCCTTTATCAATGCATCCCTTGCATTCTTAAAGTGTCATAGAACTGTTTAAGAGAGTTGAAATGCTTTCCTTTATCAATGCATCCCTTGCATTTGATGTTTCAATATTGTTCTTTTGTATGGAATAGTAAAGATAAGGGTTTGATAGACTATACGGCTAACCATATCAAGCATAATGGTATAAACAGGACTTGAAAAGTTTCTGGATTTCTTGACATTGATGTTTAGTTTCCTTATTGTTGAAGCGAGGCTAATATAAAAGAAGTGAGTTAAACCTTGGACGATGCTCATATATTTGTCATGTTCATGTGGGGGTTGTGACTACAAGTTCACACTCTGATTTGACTAAAAAGTCCTTTACATGAGGCAATCACTTATGAGCTCTGTTTTCGATAGGAGTCAATACGATAATCTGCCTTTTGAGTGAAGGAACTCTTGGACCAAACATAGGGTGGCATGGTATTATTTCCACATTTTCTGGAGCGTATTTTTCTAAAGCTTCTGCAGGGTCTGTCTTTATGCTTGCAACATCCATTAGGAGTAATCCTTCAGGAGCATGCGGTGCAACTTCCTTTATGGTATCTACCATATATTCAATATGAACGCTGAATACAACAATATCTGCATCCTTTATTGCTTCAATGTTGTCGTCGCTATATTCAACACCTATTTCATCTGCAACAGGTTTTCCACTGCTTGCATCACGACTTGTTACATGTTGAAATCATTTTTCAAGTGTTCTGCAATCCATTTGCCTAAACCGCGTGTACCTCCAAGGATTGTCATATTGCTTTTATTATTTGTCATATTTAAGCCTCATTATCCTATGCATTATTCCATTTCTAAATAGTCCTATAAATTTTCCACTTTATAATTTTATTTAATAATATATTAATCTTTTTGATGATTAGGTTAAGTTTTCAGATTTTTTGATTTTTCCTTTCATTCAATCTGTAAAATTTACTTATACATTTCCTTCAATTCATTTTTAGCATGTTCTGAATAGTGTTCGTTGTCCTTATCGTTTTCTATTGCAAAGAGCAGCAGTTCATAGAACACCTTATTAAATGATCTGCCCTTTTCAGTAAGGAAATATTCTGTATTCTTAGGCTCTCCCTCATCCATTTTCTTTTCATTGTTTTAAGACATCTGGATAATGATTTATTGTCTAATGTCTTTCTATTGGTTTGAAATTCATTAAAATGACTTTTTCCTAAAAACAGGTCTCTCAATATATGCAATGTCCATTTGTTGCTGAGATATTTGACTGCATCTTCAACTGGATTTCGTTCATACTGTATTTTCAATTGCCGTACAAGGTATTTCAGTTTTATCCCAAGCAAGATTATTTGCCTTATCCGATGAGGAACGCAGTCGATTGAAATACTGTCTTTGTGGTTAACAATTTCCTCTTTGGAGCTGTTGGAAGTGCATTTGCGTCATTCTTATGGGCTCAAGGTGGATGGTCTTATGTGATGATTGGTGCAATTCTGATTTCATTGATGGCCTTAATCGTATGGATATCCTCAAGAAAATCCTTTTTATGAAGTGGACAATAATATTTCATGATTATTTTTAAGCTAATTTTAAGAAGAGAAAAAATTATTTTTCACCTTCTTCTTTAGTTTATTTTTTTATTCTATTTTTCTTTTATTTTTCTTATTCTTTTTTTGCTTTCATCTTATTGAACTGATTCAAGAATCGTTCATCAAAGTTTTTACATATGTCTTCATATCTATTTTGAACTCCTACAGATGTCTCCGGAAGAATGGATTTCTCTTCGCCAGTGAATTTTACAATTGTACGGAAAAGTTCCTTTCCATCCCTTATGACTATCTTAACAAACTTGATGTCTGTTTCTATAATTTCCAAATTATCCAACTTTGCTTCTTCAAACATCCTGATGATTTCCCGCTTTTCACCATCAATGTAACACTCTGGAGTTGCAAGGATTTTTATTGGAATGCCTCTTGGAAGTTTTTTAAAGGCTTTGATAAGCGCCTCTCCTTCACCTTCAAGGAGGAATCCTATTCTCATATTGATTGATTTTCTAGCTCTCTTAACAATCTCAATCTCTTTATTGATGATATTCTCACTTGTTTTGATTAACCAAACAGGAGCTTGGATTTCAGATATGTTGTCATTATAGATTTCATCCAATTTTTCCTGAGAAGATTCAAGCTCTTTAATAAGCTCATCTTTCTTATTTTTAAATATTTCATTTGGAGGCACAACATGGTATTCGAGAGGTCTTGTATGGGTTATTGTAATGAATCCTTTTTTATCCAATTGCTTTAAGGTATTGTAAATCTTTGAACGAGGTATTTCAGATGCCTTTGCTATTTCTTCAGCTTTTTCTGAAATTAGATTAGTCATTCCTATGTATGCCTTTGCCTCGTACCTTGTAAGGCCAAACTTTTCTAAAGATTCTATAATTGATTCCATATTTTTTCCTCTCCTTAAGTATATATTACTCTATTGTTTTGTTTTATTATATGATATGTTTTGTTACTTTTTACCCTGTACTAGTTACAAAATCTTTATAAGTCTATAAAAAATATCTTTAATTACATAAGAATAAAAATAGAAAAAAAATTTCTTTATGGTTAAAGCTATTTAATCAAATAAAAAGCTTGATTATCAATTCTTATTTAGGCCTATTTATTGATTTTGATAAAACTATGTTGCAATTGAATTTCTATTTTCTAGTCTTTGAGAGAAGTAAAATTCTATCTAAAAATAGATTAATTTTATTAAAAATTAGAAAAAGGATGTGTGTATTATGAGTGATTTCAACATGTTTTGTTATTAATGTTCCCAAACTGCAAGAGGCAGTGCATGTACAAATGCAGGGGTATGCGGTAAAAATGGTACAGTTGCAAGACTTCAAGACAATTTGATCTTTGCAATGAAAGGTATTTCTGCCTACAACTACCATTGCAATAAATTAGGAGTCCATGATGACTTTGTAGATGAATTCTTGACCAAAGGATTATACTCAACATTAACAAACATAAACTTTGATGTTGGTGACTTGGTACGGTTAGGACTCGATGCAGGTGAAGCTAACTTTAAGGTCATGAAGATGCTGAAACAAGCTCATATCAAGAACTTCGGCGAACCAGTACCTGCTGAAGTAAAGGTAGGGGCTCAAGAAGGGCCAGCAATCATTGTAACTGGTCACGATTTAAAGGCTTTGGAAGAATTGTTAAAGCAAACTGAAGGAACAGATGTTAAGGTTTACACCCACAGTGAAATGTTGCCTGCACATGGTTATCCAGAACTAAACAAATATGAATCATTGGCAGGTCAAATCGGTGGAGCTTGGATTGATCAAAAGAAAATATTCTCCCAGTATAATGCAGCTATCTTAGGTACAACCAACTGTGTATTGTTGCCAAAACCTGAATATGCTGAAAGATTATTCACTATGGATATCGTAAAGATTCCTGGTGCACAGGTTATTGAAGATTATGACTTCAAGCCATTGATTGATAAAGCTATGGAATTAGGCGGATTGGAATCTGAAGAAACTACCACAATAACAACTGGTTTTGGATTAAGCACTATTTTATCCTTAGCACCTCAAATCAAGGAGCTAGTGCTTGCTGGAAAAATAAATAGATTCTTCCTTGTAGCTGGTTGTGACACTCCAAACCCAAGAATGAGCTATTACAGAGAGTTTATACAGGAATTGCCAGAAGATACAATTGTACTCACTTTAGCATGTAACAAGTTCAGATTCAATAATCTTGACCTAGGGGACATTGAAGGAATTCCAAGACTATTGGACCTAGGCCAATGTAACGATGCTATTGTAGCTATTGATCTTGCTGTCGCCTTATGTGAATTGTTCGAAATGGAATTGAATGAATTACCTCTTACCATTGTTTTAAGTTGGATGGAACAAAAGGCAGCTGCTATCCTCTGGACCTTATTGTACCTTGGAAAAACAGATATGTTCATTGGACCTGTTCTTCCAGCTTGGGCTAATGAAGATATCTTGAATGTCTTGGTTGAAAACTTCAACTTGACTCCAATTTCAACTCCAAAAGAGGATATAAAGAAAATCATGGGATAATTTCCCCATGTTTTTTATTTTAAGAAATAAAATTAAAAGTTAAACTAATAAAATTAAAAGGAGATAAAACTATGGATTTAAAAGGAAAACCAATTGAAATGGAAAGTTTGATTGAATATCAGGAAGGCTCTGTTGTGAGCATGGAAGTAATCAAAAAGGAACTTGGTACCATAACTGTATTTGCATTTGACAAAGGGCAAGGATTAAGTGAACATAGTGTTCCTTTTGATGCTATGGTTCAAATAATCGATGGTGAAGCGGAAATCACATTAGCTGGTGAACCTCATACAGTCAAAAAAGGTGAGTTCCTCATCATGCCTGCAAATGTACCGCATGCTTTACAAGCTGTTAACGGACCATATAAAATGGTTTTAACTATGATTAAATCAGATTAGATTTAATCAATTTTATTTTCTTTTTTTAAAATTTTATAACTATTTTTATTCTTTTTTAATAATTAGTAAATTTCCATTCACAACTTTTAAAGATTTTTAAAATAATTAAATCATAATTTCTTAATATTTTATTCTAAAGTTAATTTAAAATATAATTAGTTAAAGAATATTTAATAATAAATTCTTAAATATGCTGTGATATTATGATTTATGCAGATACAAAAATTTTTAAAAACAATCAAACTTCTATTCCTCCTATGATAATGGAAAAATTAAATATTGAAACAAATGACATTGTTGAATGGGTTTGGGATGATGAAGGAAAAGTTACTTTAAATTTTAGAAAAAAAATTAACTTTAAAGAAATTAGAGCTCCATTGATTTAGGTTATAAAACTAATTCAGTTGAATTAGAAAATCAGATTTATCAATAAAAATCTTTTAAAAAACTTATTTTTTAAATTTCCATCATTAGTAAATTAATTTAATAAGTATTGATATAATTACTATTGAAGAAAAAGAAAAAATTTTAATCTTTAAGTTTTTTCATATTAATTATTTTTGGATGATATTCATGAATAGTGATAAAGTAAAGGAAGGAATACAAAGAGCACCACACAGATCTCTTTTACGTGCTTGTGGATTAAAGGATGATGATTTTGACAAACCATTCATTGGT
>CAJOMK010000107.1 GCA_905235495.1 uncultured Methanobrevibacter sp. | reverse complement strand
TGTCTGCACCGTATGCATGAATCAAATCCTTTGCAGTTTCAGGAGACAATGCATATAAGCTTGAACTGCAGTCTACAAATAAATTAGGAGTTCCTGCCAACTCTTCAGTTGCCTTTTCCCACATACTCCATCCTGCAAAATGAGCACCAATAACAGAAGTATCTGGAAACTCTTCAAGGAATGGCTTTAGATGTTCTGGATTGGAATAGTTATACCTAAAATCACCGCAGTGAATCATAATAGGCAATCCTCTTTCATTGATTGCTTCTCCCATTTTAAATGCCCTTTCCTCATTTAAGGCAAATTGCTGGAAATCAGGATGAACCTTTACACCTTTAAGGCCAAGCTCAAGAATATAATCAAGACCCCCTTCAATATCTTCACTATCTGGGTGAAGTGTTCCAAAGCCAGTGAGAGTATCTGGGCGTTTTTTAACTTCATATGAAATAAACTCATTTATTGATTCAACCTGCTTTGGAGTTGTTGCCACTGAATGAACAAGATAATGTACAACCCCTATCTTATTTCCATCTTCAATCAAATCAGCCACAGTCCCGTTTAAAGACATGTTCAAGTCATAAAAATCACGTATCCCTTCTACAGCCCTTGCTGCAATCTTATCTGGGTATATGTGACAATGAGAATTAATTACTTTTTGCATATTAAATTAACCGCCTAAAACTTAAATTTTTTCTATTAATTAATTTGTATTAAATCATTTAAAAAAGTTTATATTACTAGATTAAAGTATTTAAAATAAAATAAATTAAAATAAAATAAACTAAAACAAAACAATGAATTTTAAAGAATGGAACATTGAAAGGAATAAATGAAAAAAATGAATTAGGAAAGTTAAAAACTAAATCTCGCTTCCCTTAATCTTTCCCTTGATCAATCTGCCCACATAAAGTTCAATATATCCATAACCTATTACAGAACCTAAGAAACCGCCTAAAAGCATACCATAATAGATTCCAGTTTATCCCATATTGAATACAAATCCTAATAGGTATGCACATATCAATACAAGCACAAATTCTCTGAATGTAGTCAAAATAAAGGAAGTCATTCCTTTTCCAAGACCTTGGAATACATTTCCTGCACTTGCACCGAATGGAACATACAATAAATAAGCACATCAATTGTATGAATGAAGCAATTAACGGTTCAAGATTAAAGCTTACCTCTGAATATGAGAACATGTATGCCACTTGATTTGCAAATACAAAGATCAATATGCAAACAATAATCGAAGATATCAAGCCTAATTTAACTGAATATCTGCATGCAGTTCTAATGTTTTCATACTTTTTAGCACCATATGCAACACCTACAACAGGGATTGTAGCAATTCCTATTCCAATACCTGGAAGCAATCCTAAAGAAATGATTCTCCAACCTGCAGTATAAACAGCTACAGCAGTTGAACCTGAAATCAAAGTAAGCATATAGTTAACGATAACCACAAGAGAAGCAATAATCAAATGTTCCAAACTTGCTGGAATACCTACAACTAAAATGTCCTTACACATTTTAAAATTATTATGGAAATCTTTTCTGTTATATGATAAGTATGTGTCTTTTTTAACGAAAATCCCATATAACCTCATAAAAAGACCAGTAAAAGGTGCCAATCCTGTTGCAAGAGCTGCACCTGAAATTCCCCATCCAAATGTGTAAATAAATATTGGATCTAAAATATTGACAATAGCAGCAATTGCAATAGGAAGAGTTGCTCTTTTAACATCCCCTTCAGCTCTAAATGCTCCTGCGAAAATAGGGGGTATTAAAATAGGGGCGGTGAAAGCGAATATGGTCATACTATAATCCATCGCATATCCCCTTACCTCACTTGCACCCATTATTTTCAATAATGATTCCAATACAAGAAGGAAGAAAACCGTAAGAACCAAAGAAATAGCTACACTTAAAATCGCAGAGTGAATTGCAGCATTATTTGCACCATCCTTTTTCTCAGCACCAATATAACGGGAGATAAGAGAAGTTGCACCTGCACCAATTCCGTTTCCAAATCCTGCCAGCATCATAAACAATGAGGCGATATATCCAATTGCAGCTAGGTCCTGGACCAAGTCCTGCAACCCAAATACCATCTATAATATTATTTAAGAAAACCAGCAACATACTAGCTATTAAAGGCCAAACTAACTTGTTAATAGCTTTTTTAGGGTCTCCAGTAATCATTTCAACATTTTCATTCATTTCCATAATAATAATTTCCTAACTATTAATTATATATGGATAGTTATATAAAAATGTTAGAATGTCAATTTTGAAAAATAATAAAATTAAAAAAATTAATGAAAAATTAATAAAAAAATAATGAAAAAAGTAAATAAAATTAAGCAGAAACTAAAGCGGTTTCCATATTAGGAATATTAGCATAATTATTAACTAAAGATTTTAAAATAGTATCTTCCTGCTTATTATGAATAATTACTCCTACAGTAACATCAATTTTGATAGAATCTTCATTGACACAAACACCCATATTAAAAGAAAAAAGATTACGCAAACTATATTTAGGTACTTTAAATCTTTTAGATGCATCTAAAATTTCTAAAGAAATAGGAACATCATCAATGTCAAAATCTAATAAAACACCTTCATCCATTTCAACAGTCTTATTATAATCAAAATCTCTTTTAACTTTCACTGCTAAAACATCACTAGAAGAATCATACCTATAATCAACTTCAAAAGTATTATCATTCATGTTCTCTCCTCCGTTTATCATTAGGGTAAGCGGTAATCATTTTAACAATCCCATATTCATCTATTTCTATAATCACATACAGATCCATTGACGGTTTAGTTTCATGAGGATAAATTAACTTAAAATGATTAACCATAGTTTTAGATATGGATAATGGGATTTCATTTAATAAGCAATCTACAACATAATCGATTTCAAAATCTCTTTCCAACCATCTCTCTTGAAAATGGGGAATTATTCTCAAATCATCAGGGTCATGGTTTTTTAGAATTTCCCTAGCTTCATCAATGTTATAATCTCTCACAGTTTATCTCCTTTAATAAAAAGTAGGCAAGATTATTATCACAGTAAATCAAATAATATTATGTGATAAGTATAATATAAATATACCTATTTTTTTCTAAAAATATATTCAATAATAATAAAAAAATTATTAATAAGTAATCAAAATAAAATTACGTATAAATTTAAAACTACGTATAAATTTAATAAATATATTGATTTAATTCTAATTTTATAGTTTTATATTATTTTCACGCAGTATATTCTCACACTTTACGAGCTTCCTTCTCAAAATCATCCCTAATATTCTTATTTTCAATAACCAATTGCTGATTCTCCTGCTTCAACTGAGTATTTTCAATCTGCAAGTCCTTATTCTTTTTACCTAACTCAAAATCCTCTTCCCCCTTCAAGAAACTTAATGCAGGAATAACCCTTTGATACTCATTGAAAATTAGATCCTCCAAATTATCCCCATCAACATAACTTCTATCATTTGTCATCAAGGGTTTTATGCCCCTCCAAGTAAGCACTAGCCCTTAAGTCAACATGTTTCTTAGCAAGAGTGGTTATGAAAAATCTTCTTAGGCCATGTGCATGGAATTCTGGCATCATATGTCCTTATTCCTGTATGTGCCATGAACGTGAAAAGTGCTTGATGGTGCAATGTGCTTAGGCTGTTGACATATTTGATATCATCATTTCTTAATGCAAACCAATCTTCCTTATCGTTTTCAAGTTCTGTCTTGTCTGGCAGTTTAATATCCAATGCACTCAATACAACTCTTATCCTTGTGATGATAGATTGAATACTGTTGTTAGAATTTCCCTTTTCTTGAAGATACCTTATTGTTTCTTGAAAGTAATTGTCAATATTTGCATAGTTAGGATTATATTCTATAATACGGCCTTTGTCTATATAAGGGTATTGTTCTTCAAGTGTTTCTACAATTATATCATCCAAACTTTTATCGTTTGCATTGCAGAACTCCTTGACAGCATACATATATGTATCCATAGTTCGAGGACTGATGTTTTTTTTTTCTGCATATATTTTCGGAAAGATCTGTCAGCTAATAAATCTTGTTTTTTCATAATCATATATAAGTCACCAACATACAATTTTATCATTTGATAGAGAGAGCATATGAAAACTACTAAAAACAATATAAAAGTTAACTTTGGAATAAAATTTATAAAAAATAAAAACAAATATTGATAGTAAAACAAACTATAAACTGATAAAATGAAATACAAAATTATAGAAAATCCTGATTATGAAGAGACTTATGAGCTTATTGAGGAAGGTCTTAGAAAAAAGGCAACCATATTGCTTTTTGCATGCTGTAGAGTAAGTTATGAAGGACGTGCATTAAGTGAACTTGATTATGGTGAAAGGATCATCATGATGAAACCTGATGGTTGCTTTTTGATTCACCAGGACAATAAGGTGGATCCTGTTAACTGGCAACCTCCTAAATCAAGACCAAGAGCTTATATAAAAGATGAAATACTATTTTTAGAAAGTCATAGACGCAGCCCTCCTGAAAGATTGGAAGTTGAGGTTAGG
>CAJOMK010000106.1 GCA_905235495.1 uncultured Methanobrevibacter sp. | reverse complement strand
ACAATTCAAAACTGGAAGAGATAATGAAGATAGAACCTGAGGAAATGACTCCCCAAGACCAGGAAATGTTTTTTGATCTTTTAAAGGAGTCCCAGCTTTTCATGCCTATTGAAGTTACTTTAAATCCCATTGATATTGAAAATGCAGAAGTGGGAGAAACCTATGAGCTGGACGAGCCATTAAGGTTCAAGCCTATTGCACTAAACGGACCTACTGGAAAGACAATTCCATTGTTTACAAGCAATGAGATGATGGAAGAAGCCGGAGCTAATGTTTCTTGCATTGCAATATTCACAGAAGATCTTGCAGGAATGCTGAAGCAGACCGGTGACGAATACAGCGAGGTTGCAATAAACCCATTCACAAAATACAGCATGGGAATGCCTTTGGACGGTTTTTTAAATCTTTTTAAACATTAATTTTTTCTTATTTTTAAACTTTTTTTACTGATTAGCTTTTCTTAAATCTAGTTTTTTTATTTTTAAACACTTTTTTAATGATTTAATTTCTCAATCCTATTTAAAAAATAGTAACTTATTTAACAATCATAATCCAAACTTTTAGTATAAACCATAAAGGGGATCATATGGAAATAGGGTGGATTGATTTTTCAAATACAGAAAGAGATAAAATCAACAGCATTTTAGATTTATTAAGCGAACAAGGCGTTTTAGATGAAATGGGAATAGCCCAGATTCGTGATGGTTTTTCAAACTTATTTTTCCCGGGAATTACAACGGTACAAACAAGAGCCAAGTATTTTCTAATAGTGCCATATGCTTTAAAGAATTTGGAATTAAATTCCACTAAAAATTATTCCAACTTAAAAAATGAACTAAAAAATTTAGAAGAAAGATCCGCACGCATTTTCCTTGAAAAGAATCCTGATGAAAATGGTGTTATCGGCAGTCAGGCCATTGAACAGGGAAATTGGGTTAAAAGAACTCCAGCAAGCATCTATTGGGCAGGACTGAGAACCTTTAGAATTTTCAAAACAGATATCACCCTGGATCAATATCTTAAAATAATCGCCACCAAACCATTAAAAGATGATATTTCCAAATTAGGCAATCGTAATGATAATCAAGATGAAGCACAAGACGATAAAGACGCTGGAAAAACTCAAAGCATTCATCTCTTAAATATTCCAACTTATGAAAAAGATTGGATTGACAATTTAGAAATCAAATTAACAAAGGAAGAGGGAGCATTCTTAAAAGAACAAATTATCAGCTCTTGTGAAGACTCCCTGCTTGCTTTTATTTTAGAAAACGATCTAAAGGAAATTTTGGAATATGATTCATTCAGTGATTTGGAAAACATATCCTTCAAGTTTCCAGAAAAAATTAAATATTCCTTCGAACTGGCTAAAGACTTTTCAGATTTTGTTGTGGTCTTGAGAATTTTATATAATATAATCGCTTCAGATGGTGAAAATGAACTTGCAAATAGAAGATTTGCAGAAATTAAGCCATATCTTAAAGATAGAGCGGATTTAGATTTAAAAACCATCTATTCAATTCTTAAAATCCGAGATACCCAACTCAAGGCCTTTTTATTAAAAGCTCAAGAGCTTATGAAAGATGAAAAAATAGAGGATTTGAAGGACCTGATAATAAAAAGGGAAATCTCTCTTAAAGGTGAAAATAGGTCTAAAACCTGTCATCCTGGAGAAAACGGTGATTCCTGGCTTGCAGGATACGATTTGAATTATAGGTTTGGCAATGCAAAAACCATCATAAAAGACATATTTGAAAGTGAAGGTGAGACAAATGTTTAGACTTCCCGTTTTGATGAAAATTTTAAGGAGGATAAGATAATGTTTAATCCTAAAGAGAACCGTCAAGATTATGGAAGTATTTTATCAGCTCCACCGAATTATGAACTGGATTTTGCAATTGGCACAACTTATAGTTTAGATTTGGATTCTTTAGTAGGTGCATCCATATCACTAGGTTTAAGAGAGGAAACAGATACGGTTTTAAGAAATAATCCAATATTTCTACTCGAAGCATTAAGAGCGACAGGAGATAAAATTGCCCTCTTCTGCCAAAAGGGAAATATTCACCTTCCAAGCAATCCGACAAAATTATATATTCTGCTTGAAGAGATGGTATTTCAGGTGAATACTCCTAAAAAATACGATATTGCCAATTATCCTTCTTTCCATCCTAAATTTTGGTTGATTCGTTTCACAAATGAAAATGGTGAAGTAAGATACAGAATTATCGTCTTAAGCAGAAATCTGACCTTTGATAGAAGCTGGGACATAGTTTTTTCAATGGAAGGGAAAAAGAAAAATGAAAAAACAGCTAAAAATAAAAATTTATCCCTATTTTTAGACTATTTAAAAGAATTTACTACAGATTCAAGCAAAAAAGACAAGATCAATCAAATAATGGAAGAATTGGAATATATTGAATTTGATTTGGAAAAAGGTCCATTTGAAGATTTTGACTTTATTCCGATTGGAGTTGGCGAGGAAGTTTCAATAAAGGATTATCCATTATTCAATAAACCTCTGGACAATCTTATAGTGATGTCTCCATTTTTATCCGAGGAAGTTATAAGAGATTTTAATGAAAGGATAACATGGAATAAGAACATGGACAGGGTTTATATGTTTACAAGAGCCGAATCTTTATCTAAATTAAGCCCTGAGGATTGCGACCAATTTAAAATCTATGTTTTAAAGGACGAGATCGTTGATGGAGAATCCATAATCTCCGGTGAAGACATTACAGAATTCTTATCTGAAGTGGATAATTTTGAGGACATTGCAGAATATGATATTCTTCAGGATGAATCTGAAAATATTCCCACCAATCAAGAATCCCCTGATGCCAACCAGAAACAAGACATTCATGCAAAAATCTATTTGATTAGATGCGGCGAAACTGTGGAAATATATTTAGGTTCCCTTAACGCTTCCCATAATGCTTTAAATGGAAATGTTGAATTCATGATGAGGCTTAAGACCAATTATAGAAAATATAACATGAACAAATTCCTGAATGACCTGTTTTGCGGTGAAGAAGGAGGACCTGAAAGTCCTTTCCAATTAGTTGACATGAATAAAATCAATGAAAGCCCGGAAACAGAAAAAGGAGATGATTTAGACAGCATTATAAAGGAAATTGTTCGTTTAAATCTTAAATCAGAAATATCCTTTGACGGAGAATTCTATAAAATTGATTTAACCGCTGATGACTTTGATAATTTTGAGAATAAACTCCTGGAAAATAATTCTAAATTCAATATCAGTTTTAAACCTTTATTATCCGAAAAAGAAGAAGAATTCAAAGAGAAAATAATATTTGAAAAGTTAAACCTGATTCAATTATCCGAATTTTTTGTCATTACCGTTAAAAATGATGAGGAATCCATAAGCAGAGTTGTAAAAATAGAAACCGATGGAATTCCTGATGATAGGGAAAAAGACCTTATTTCCTCAATCGTAAATGATAAAACCGCTTTCATCAGATATGTTGCATTTTTATTAGGAGATAATGACATCTTAAGTGCTCTGGAAACTGGAATATTGAATAATGGAAATGGTTTTGACTTACAACCACAAGAAGTCCAATTGCCTGCTTTATATGAAAAAATGTTATACAGCGCCTGTTATGACAAAGACAAATTTAAAGAGATAGAATTCCTAATTCAAACTTTATCAGATGACGATGTGATTCCAGAAGGCTTTGAAGACCTTTACAATACTTTCAAGGAGGTCATTTAATGAAGATTATCGATCGCCTGGATGAGATTGAAGAAAATATAATGAGTGAATTGAAAGACTTCCAAATAGCTACTGTAGAGAGAATTGATCATTTATACAGAGCCGGCCAGAAACGCATTCTGGTTTCTGATGAAGTGGGTTTGGGAAAAACATTAATAGCCCGCGGAACCATTGCCAAATTTGCAAAACTTAGAAAAGAAGAAGGAGACGACCTTGTAAAGGTAATTTATATCTGTTCCAATGGAACCATTGCCCAGCAGAATCTGGAGAAATTAAGGATTGTCAATGAATTGAAAGCTGAAGACACTGATACCTCACGCCTATCAATGCAGCATTTGAATATTTTCGACCAGGAAAACGATGAAAAGGTTAAAAATAATTACATCCAGCTTATTCCATTAACTCCCCAGACTTCCTTCAACATAACCAACACTCAAGGTCGGGTTGAAGAGAGAGCCTTGATATTCATCATTCTAAAGGAATTGGATTTATTTAAAAATCATGAAAAGGAGTTAAGCAAATTTCTAAAGGCAAATGTTTCTGAGGAATCCTGGAACTGGTATGTGAATAAATATCAGAACAAAGTCTTGAAATGCAATAGGAAATCTGAAGGCAGATATCTCGAATACATGTCCTTAAAGCTTGAAAAGGCTTTAAATAAAAATTCCCTAGCAAGCAGGATAATTGATTTTTTAAATTTGAATGATTACTCAGATACCCACTATCAAAAGAATCTGATTGTAGAGCTTAGAAGAGTATTCACTGAAATCTCACTTGAAAAACTAGACCCTGATTTAATCATTTTAGATGAATTCCAAAGATTCAAAACCCTCCTGAATACAGATATCAATTCAGAAATGGGAATGATAACCCATAAGTTCTTTAATAATTCAGATGTTAGAATACTGATGCTTTC
>CAJOMK010000105.1 GCA_905235495.1 uncultured Methanobrevibacter sp. | reverse complement strand
AATGCATTGGATTCCTATTTGACAAATTATGGTATCAGATTATCTAATTTTGAGCGTATGTCCAATTTAGGCGACTTGGATTCAGAATATATAATTCTTCTGGAAGTTCCACAATCTGATGTGAATTTTGTAATTAACAATATGGACAGTTTAGTGCTGACAATACCAACGGAATTTGCTCCAAATTGGTATGTAAACACCGACGGTTAAGTGTAAAATGTAAAGAATATATTACATAAAAACTCTTAATTTTTTTAAAAGTATTACAAACCAAAAAATTTATATATATATGATAAAATTTAATCCAGATAATGATGAATTGGACTACTTTAATCTGTCATAGAAAACCAGAGCGAAGCTTTTTTATTAGAGGACATCAATTTCCAGTATGTGCAAGATGTACTGGATTTTATATTAGTTTAGTTTTGTATTTTATTTATACTTACTTTTACTATGTGAATTATAGTCCATTACTATTAACAAAGGCTGTGTTACTTTTAGTACCTGCAGGAATTGATGGATTTACTCAATTATTTGAGCTTCGTGAAAGTAACAACACTTTACGATTAATCACTGGTTTAATGGGAGGTTTAGGTCTAGGAATCATTGTCAAAGTTATTAAATTTTTTCTTTGTTTAAATTTGGGAGGATAAAAAAATGAGCTTTACAGATACTTGGAAAGAATGGGGTGAAGGTAAAAAAATACTCTCTATTGTAGCCCTTTGTTGTGTATGTATTCTTATTTTTGGGTTTGTAGGATCAATGCTTTCTCCAGACCAAAATACATCTTCAAATTCAACTAGTGATTCTACTAGTGCAGTAGATTCAACTCCTACTGTAAATGGGGCTGATGATTCAAATTCAACTAGTGATTTTACTAGTGCAGTAGATTCAACTCCTACTGTAAATGGGGCTGATGATTTACTAGTCCCATCTAAATTTGAAGTAACTAATGCAGACGATGATATTGCTAATTATGATGATGATGGATTAGGTTATCATGTTCATCTTATGATTGTAAAATCTAAATCTTTAGATGACGCAGTAAGTAATTTTAATAATATTGATGGTGCTGATGGAAACTTGTATACTTTCTTTGATGATGAATATGGTGATATTGGATATGATGAAGTTATTCAAGTAGATGGAACTTATTACTATGTAAGTGTATATACTATGGGAGGTCATTTCGCTTCATATTCTGATAATGCTGTTCAAGATATCAAAAGAGGAATTAACTATTTCAATGCATTAAATCATGCGGAACCTATTGCAGTTATGTAATTTTTTAGGAGATTAATTCTCCTATTTTTTATATTTTGGAGGGTTTTATATGGATGCTGGAGAACTATGTTATGGAATTGTAATGGCATTTCTAGTTATTTTATTTATTTGTATGTTTTAATTTATTATATTAGGGAGATAAATCCTATTTATCTACCTAAACTTTTTTTTATTTATCATGTATTGATAAAAGGTATTTTATCAATCGTTTTTTTATATCAACAAAATTAAATCTTATTCTCACTTTGCTTCATTCCGATTTAAAATTTTTTTGTTGCTATTTCAAAAATTTTTACAAAGTAAAAATTACTTTTAAAAAAGTAACCAAAACTTTCTGTTTTTTGTAGTGATTATTGTTAGTCGAATTATTTATTCTGGATTCAATATTTTTAATGTTTATTGCTGTAAGTATTCGAAATATTAATCATTTTTTTATTTTATTTTTTAACTTTTTTTATTTTTTTATTACTCTTTCTCATCATTCCTTAACTGCTAATAAATATAATAATTTATTAAATATAAAAAATAGATAAAAGACTATAAAATTTAATATTTTATTAAATGTTTTGAAAATTATTTAATCAATTTATCAAAACTTAATTTTAATTTAATAATTTTGTTGATGATTTTTATGGATTTGAAAATAAGATGGCCAACAGTTGTTATAATAGTTGCTTTATTGATTATTAGCCTGTATGCTTTAACTGAAGTAAATTACTATTCATATAAGAATGTTGCTGAATCTAAGGATATTAATTCATCTGTAGTTATTATTCCTTCCATTGGGGTTTTTTAGAAAATCAACAATGTTTCCATTTCTCAAGGTGTATATACAGACTATATTTCCAATATTCCAACTAAGAGTGATGTTATTCTATATGGTCATAGGACATTGCAGGGTTCTCCATTTTTACGATTGGATGTCCTTAAGAAGGGAGATGTAATAACTTTGGAATGGCCAGGTATCGGTGAGGTAAATTATACAATCAAGAAATCTGAAATCATTTCACCAACCAGTTCATTAGTTCTAAATGAAAGTCATAAAACTGGAGATATTCACAATCAGGAGTTGATTCTAGTTACTTGTCACCCTATAGGTTCAACTGCCCAAAGGCTAATTGTAACTGCAGAATTGGATTCTGTCAGTCCAATTAATGAAACCGCTCTTGAAGAGAATCCTCAAGCCCATTGGGCATGGATTATAACCTTTGGATTTTTAGCTTTAGGTTTGATTGTAGCTTATTTCTCTCCAACTGATGAAAGGAAAATCATTTTGGCTGTGGTTATAGCAATAACAATAGTTCTGATTTATTTCTCCATTTTCCCAGTATCCTCACAGATATGGGCAGATAAATTAGGATGGTTAAATGGTTTGATGGGAGTAAGTTAGACTAAAATCAGTTTAATGCATTTTAAAAAATTTTTATTCTGAGGTATTTTATGGACACTAAAGAAAAATATTTTTCCAATATTTCAAATAGGGAAAGAGCAATATTTGAAGGAGCAATTAGTATGGGAGCTCTATTCCATCAATTTGTAGGAACTCCTTTCAATAAAACCAATATTCAAAGTCTGGAAAAAGCTATGGAAGAATCTTTCGCTTTACAGCCTTGCATTGATAAGGTAGAGGTTTTCATTGATTTGGATAGATTGGATAATGCTATGACTGAATTTGAATATACTTCCCTCAGTGGAGATATGTTGGATGTTAAGATTTATTCCAAAGTGGATGATGTTTTAGCGGTTATTAGAATCAAATTTATAGAAGAGCTCAATTATCCTTTAATGTTTGTTGAAGAGATAATTGAGTAATTTTTCTCTTTTTTTATTTTTTTATTATTCTATTTTTTTAGTTTTTTTATAGTTCTTTTTATTATTCTATTTTTCATATTATGTTTTTCTTGTTAATTATACTAAATTATTTAAATTAATAAGACAATATATATTAATATTATGATTTATATCTTAGAATTTTTTATTAGTATTTAAGGTATTTGTCAATGTTTAAAATAATTATTGCAGTATTATAATTATGGAATGTGAGATGATTTAATGATTATTATAGATTCTAAGCTTTGTAAAGGATGTGATATTTGCATAGCAACTTGTCCTAAAAAAGTTTATTCAAAATCTGATAAGGTAAACACTAAAAATGTATACCTTCCTTTCCCAGAAAATGAGGAAGGTTGTACTAAATGTGGATTATGTGAAGTGTCCTGTCCTGATCAAGCTATTTATGTTGAAAAAGAGGTGGAATAATTATGGTTGAAGAACGTTTTGTTCAAGGAAATGAAGCTTGCGCTTTAGGTGCAATCGCTGCAAACTGCAGATTCTTTGCAGGTTATCCAATTACTCCATCTACTGAAATTGCAGAACAAATGTCAATATTGCTTCCAAAATATGGAGGTTCCTTTGTTCAAATGGAAGATGAAATTGGATCTGCTGGAGCTATTATAGGCGCTAGCTGGAGTGGTATGAAAGCAATGACCGCTACATCCGGTCCGGGTATTTCCTTAATGCAGGAAAATATCGGTTATGGTTTCATTACAGAAACTCCTATTGTAATTATCAATGTTCAAAGAGGTTCTCCATCAACAGGTCAACCTACAATGTCTGCTCAAGCTGATATGATGCAGGTTCGCTGGGGTTCCCATGGAGATTATGAACCTATCGCTTTGGCACCTTCATCTGTTCAGGAATTCTTTGACTTTACAATCAAGGCTTTTAATTTAGCTGAAGAGTACAGGGTTCCTGTAACTGTTCTTGCTGATGAGGTTGTAGGTCACATGAGAGAAAAATTGATTATCCCAGATAAAGTTGATATTGTAGCTCGTAAGAGACCTGAAAAAGTGAATGGACAATACTTGCCATTTGATGCTCCTGAAGATGGAACCACTCCTATGCCTGCATTTGGTGATGGATTCAACATTCACGTAACTGGCCTCACTCACGATGAAAGAGGTTATCCAGACACTAACGATCCAGACACCCATAATGAATTGGTTGAAAGATTATGCAATAAGGTCCTGATGCGTAGGAAGGATATCTGTTCAGTCAAAAAGGAAAATTGTGATGATGCAGATATTGTTATTGTTTCCTGCGGTTCTCCATACTGTTCAGTTGGAGCTGCTATGAAGAAGGCAAGAGAAGAAGGCATCAAGGTAGGATCCCTTAAGATTGATACTCCATGGCCTTTCCCAGAAGAGGAAATTGCTGAAATCGCTAAAACTGCAAGTGACATAATTGTTCCTGAAATGAACTTAGGCCAATTGGTTCATGAAGTTGAAAGGGCAGCACATGGAGAGGCTAATGTTCATTTGATTGGCAAGATTGGAGGAATTCTCCATAAGCCTGATGAAATTTATGATAAGATTAAGGAGATTAATGGATAGGTGGTAAAATGGTAGAAAAGGAAAGCCCATATAAAAAATATCTTAGAGAAGAAAGATTGCCACACATTTTCTGTCCAGGTTGTGGAAACGGTACTGTTATGAGCACATTCTTTAAAGGTTTGGAAGGAACAGACATTGATTTTGAAAATATTGCTATGGTTTCAGGTATCGGTTGTTCCTCAAGAATTCCAGGTTATGCAAAATGCGATTCTCTCCACACAACTCATGGAAGAGCTTTAAGCTTTGCTACTGGATTGAAGGTAGGAAATCCTGATTTGGATGTTGTTGTATTCACTGGTGACGGAGATGCTGCATCCATTGGAGGAAACCATTTGATTCATGCTGCAAGAAGAAACATTAATCTCACTGTTATCTGTATAAACAATAATATTTATGGTATGACCGGTGGTCAAATCAGTCCAACTTCCCCTAAAGGAAGTTTTGGTACAACTGCACCTTATGGTTCAAGAGATAAGCCTTTTAATTTAGCTGAACTTGTCAGTGCAGCTGGTGCATCCTATGTTGCAAGATGGACTACCACTCATCCGCTTCAATTATCCAAAGCTATTCAAAAAGGGTTGGAAAATGAAGGTTTCTCATTTATTGAAGTTGTTTCCCAATGTCCAACTTACTACGGACGTAAAAACAAGATGAAAACTCCATTGCAAATGTTTGAATGGATTAAGGAAAATAGTATCAATAAAAGAAGAGCAGAAAAAATGGAAGAATCAGAATTGGAAGGCAAGATTATTGTTGGAGAATTTGCTAATAAGCCACATGCTGCATTAACTGATAACATTAAGACATTGGCAGAAGAGAATTCAGACAAGCCATTAGCTATTAAGTCTGCATTTGAGGAGTTGGATTAAATGAGAACTGAAGTTCGTATAGCAGGTTTTGGTGGTCAAGGAGTAATCATGGCAGGGGTTATTATTGGTAAGGCCGCTTCACTCTTTGATAATAAGAATGCTGTTCAAACTCAATCTTACGGTCCTGAAGCTCGTGGAGGAGCTTCAAGAACTGAAGTTGTCATTGATGATGAAGAAATCGACTATCCTAAGGTAACCAGCCCAGACATTTTGGTTGCTATGTCTCATGAAGCTTTAATCAAGTATATGGGAGATTTGAAGGATGAAGGTGTCTTGATTATCGATCCTGATATGATTGTTGAAGAAGAAATAGTTGATTTTGTAAAGGAACACAAAATAAAGCTTTACAGAGCACCTGCAACTAAGACTGCAACTGAAGATGTTGGACTTAGAATCGTTGCAAATATTGTGATGATTGGTGCAATTGTTAAGGTCACTGAAGTTGTTTCAGTTGATGCTGCAAAACAAGCTATTTTAGACAGTGTACCAAAAGGAACCGAAGATAAGAATATTCAAGCATTCGAAGCAGGATATGCTTTGCTTTAATTATTTTTATTTTCTTCTTGCTTTTTTTATTTTTTTATTATTTTAATTTTCTTTTTACTTTTTTTATTTTTTTTATTATTCTAATTTTTACCATTGCTTTTTTCTATTTTATTTTCATTCTTTAATCATTACTTAACTATTTTTATAAATAATTTTAATAATAAGTAAATACATACATAATAGTGATTAAAAATAATAAGTTATTTCTATTATAACAAATAATCTAATAGAATGATTTATTTCATTTATTTTTATAATTTATTTATTCATAAGTATTTTTAAAATTATACATATTTTTAAAATTATAATTTTCATGCTTATTAGTAAGAGTGAGAAAAATGAAGTTTTTTGAACATAGTGCAAAAAAAGTTTTTGAAAGTGAAGGAATTAAAATTTTAGAAGGGCATGTTGCATACTCCCCTGAAGAGGCAATGGAAGTCGCTACTGAATTCGGCAGACCTGTTGTACTAAAATCTCAAGTTCTCGTTGGTGGAAGAGGTAAAGCGGGAGGTATTAAGTTTGCAGATAACCCTGGTGAAGCATTCCAACTTGCTAATGAATTATTAAAAATGGAAATCAAAGGTGAAAAGGTTAAACACTTGCTCATTGAAGAAAAAGCAAATATTCAAAAGGAATTCTTCTTAAGTGTTTCAAATGACAGAGCTAATAGAACTCCAATCATAATGGCAAGTGCTGAAGGTGGAGTTGAAATTGAAGAATTGGCTAAGACATCTCCTGAAAAAATCATCAGATACAATGTCGACCCATTAAAAGAATGCTTGCCTTATGAAGCTCGTGAAATAGCTCGTAAAATGGGTGTAGGTTCTGAATTGATGTCTAAGATCGGAGACATTATCTGGAAACTCTATAACGTTTATGATAAATATGATGCTGAAGTTGCTGAAATCAACCCTCTTATCTTAACTGATGATGGTTTGATTGCCGCTGATGCAAAATTGGAAATTGAAAATGATGCTTTATTCCGTCACCAAGATCAAGTAAAGCAAAACAGATTCAAGAAAAAAGACTTTGCATTTGTAAAGCTTGATGGTGACATTGCAGTTATTGGAAATGGTGCAGGATTGACCTTAACTGGTATGGATATGGTTACCCTATTCGGTGGAAAACCTGCTACATTCTTGGATATCGGTGGTGGAGCATCTGATGAATCCATCAAAAAAGCTTTAAACTTAGTTTTAAACTATCCTCCAGTGAAAGTAGTATTCCTTAATGTTTTAGGTGGTATTACTAGAGCTGATGATGTTGCAAGAGGTGTAATTTCAGCATGGGAAGATAACAAATGGGATGTAAATATCGTAACAAGACTTACCGGTACCAATGAAGAGGAAGGTCAAAGATTACTCGAAGAAGCAGGCATTCCTTATGAAATTTCCTTAGAGGAAGCTGCTAAAAAAGCGGTTGAATTATGTGAAGAGATTAAAGCTCAATAAGCTAAATAACGCTTCTCTTTATCTTTTTTTACTTTTTTTAATATTTTTCAATTTTTTAGATGTAATATTTTAATATTTTTTCTATTTTTATCTATTTTCAACTATTTTTAAGAATTAGCTTTAATCTTTTTTTTAAAATACTTTAAATAATAATCTATTTTTTAAATTTACTCTAATAAAACAACTCTGCTGACTTCTGATTCTTTTGTAAGTTCCCTACATGTTTTATCAGCTATTTCTTGAGCAAAATCACGTACTTCCTGATGTGATGGCATATTGTCAAGACTTAAACGTTTTCTGGAAGATCCTACAAACATGTATGCCTTGACTTCAACGAATTTTGGATTTGCCTTATTGATCAGTTCTGCATACTCGTCTGTGTTAATCATGTTTTTGCCCTTAACTGAAGTGATTCTAATAGCTGTACGACTGTTGAAACTGTTCATTAGTTCAAGTATCTTGTTTAAATTGATCCAACCATCATTTATTTGAGGGTTGCATAAGTCTTTATACACTTTCTCGTTAGGTGCATCCAAGGAAACATATAGTTGAGTTGGTTCGTTGTCGAGGTTTCCAAGTTTTTCCCAATACATTCCATTGCTTACCAAGAATGTTGTGAAATCCTGTCTGTGGAATTCCGCTATCAGTTCATCGATTTCAGGGTATAATGTTGGTTCTCCAGCAAGTGAAATCGCAGCGTTTGTTGGCTTTTTAGATTCTTCAAGTTTTTTCCTGTCTACTTTTTTGTTTCCACCAAATCCGCACAACAGATTGTTCTGTGCTTTTACGGCTCCTTCAATGATTGTTTTAGGATCATCATATTCTCCTTCCCATTCTGTTTTTGTTTGGCTAAGGTCTCTCCAACAGAATGAACATTTTTGATTACAGAATGGTACGGCAGGTGACATCTGGAGGCATCTATGTGATTTAACGCCATAAAACTGTTCCTTATAGCACACTCCTTCGTTCACCATACTTTTTCTAGTCCAGTGACATGTCTTGACGGCAGCATGACCATGTTCCCCAACAAATCTGTAACCGCTGTATTCCAATTTTGTCTGTTCTTCTTTAGTAAATGTCATGATAATCCTTTAGTAATTTCTGTTAATAAAAAAATAATTTGAAATAACATTAAATAACATTAAATAATTTTAAATAATTTAACTATTCCTTTTCTAATTTTTGATAATTTAAAATAATTTAAATATAATTAAGAATATATATTTTATTAATATAGTAATAATTTCTTTTAATTATTCTATTTATTATTTACCATAGAAAAAACAATTTTTATTAACGTATTATAGTTTTTAAGGAGGATTTGATTTGAGTCTTAAAACACCTGTTGTTATATTAAATTTTAAAACTTATTTAGAATCAAGTGGTCAAAAGGCATTAGAATTGGCTAACGCTTTGGAAAGTGCTGGTGAAGAATCTGGAGTTACCATGGTTGCTGTACCACAAGCTATTGATATTTATAGAATCAAAGAGGAAACCAGCATTCCTATTTTATCTCAACATATTGATGCAGTTTCTCCTGGTGGACACACTGGAAGCAACTTATTTGAAAATTTTGTAGCAAGCGGGATTAACGGAACCTTGTTAAATCACTCTGAATGCAGAATGACTTTTGCTGATATTGCAGAGATCGTTAAAAAGACACAAGAAGCAGAACTCATTTCCTGTGTATGTACCAATAATATTGAAACAAGTATGGCAGCTGCAACCCTTGCTCCAACTTATGTTGCAGTTGAACCTCCTGAACTTATTGGTACTGGAATTCCTGTTTCAAAAGCAGATCCTGAAGTTGTAGAAGGCAGTGTATCTAAAGTAAAAGCCATCAATAAGGATGTTCAAGTATTATGCGGTGCAGGTATTTCTACTGGTGAAGATATGGCTGCAGCTATTGAATTAGATGCTGAAGGAGTTCTATTAGCTTCTGGAATCATTAAGGCAGAAAGTCCTAAAGATGCATTATTGGATTTAGTAAGCAAGATTTAATCCTATCATTTTATGTTTATTGATTAATTTATTAATGATTTTTATTGAGTGAAATTATGGCAAATTTTAATACTATTGATGATTTTGATGTAAACGGCAAAACAGTTTTGGTTAGGATTGATATAAACTCTCCTGTAGATCCTAATTCTGGAATCATTTTGGATGATACCCGTATGAAACTGCATGCTGAAACCATTAAGGAATTATCTTTAAAAGGTGCAAAAACTGTTATTTTAGCTCACCAAAGTCGTCCAGGTAAAAACGATTTTACTACTTTAGAGCAACATGCTGCTGTTTTATCTAGGGCAGTTGGATTGGAAGTAAAATACGTTGATTCAATATTCTCATCTAAAGCAAGGGAATCCATAATTGATTTGGAACCTGGTCAAATATTGCTATTGGAAAATGTTAGGTTTTATTCAGAAGAACAATTGAAACGTTCTGCTGAAGAAGAGGCTACATCTGTACTTGTTAAAACATTAACTCCATTAGTTGATTATTTTCTAAATGATGCATTTGCTACAGCTCACAGGTCTCAAACTTCATTGGTTGGATTTACAAGAACTGTTCCATCAGCTGCAGGAAGAGTTATGGAAAAGGAACTTACTGTTATAGGAAATGCTTTAGAGAATGTTGAACATCCATGTGTTTTCGCTTTAGGCGGTATGAAGGCAGATGATTCCATTACAGTTACTGAAAATGTTTTGGAAAAGGGTACAGCTGATTATGTTCTTGTATCTGGACTTGTTGCAAACATATTCATTTGGGCAGCAGGTTATGATATAAAGTCTACCAATAAGAACTTCATTGAAGCAAGAGGTTACCTTGATATGGTTGAAAAATGCAGGGGTCTTATTGAAAGGTTTGGTGAAAGAATAGTCTATCCTACTGATGTTGCAGTCAGTGTTCTGAGGGATAGGGCTGACGTACCTATAGACAATATTCCTGATGCTTCCATTTTTGATATTGGAAGAGAGTCCTTGATTAAATATTCCAAGATGTTAAGGGAAGCAAAAACCATTTTTGCAAATGGTCCTGCAGGTGTATTTGAAGACCCTAAGTTTGCAATCGGTACAGAAGACATTATCAATGCAATAGCTTC
>CAJOMK010000104.1 GCA_905235495.1 uncultured Methanobrevibacter sp. | reverse complement strand
TTTTATAGTGCAGCTGAGAAATTAACAGAAACCTTAAAAGATTATTCCCCTAATTTAATAGCAGGAATTTCCTCTGTATCATACTTTTTTGCAAAATGCAGTCTTCCTTGGAAAGATGCTAATTTGATAAGCTGTCATGAACTTGATACAAATATTGTCTCATCAGTTCGCAGAAATAGATTTACCTTTGCATTAACTGGCAAAAACATTCCGGAATTGCAAAAGAAATTGGTTAAATATGGATTCGGCGATTTGAAGGTTTGGATTGGTGAGAATTTAGGCTCAGATGAAGAGTCTATTCAAGAATCCAAGATATCTGATTTAGAGGGAAATGAATTCAGTTCATTGACTGTTTTGATTATAGAAAATCCAAATTTTGATTCAAGAGTCAGAACTGGAATTCCCGATGAAGAATTCATTAGAGGAAAAGTGCCAATGACCAAGTCAGAAGTTCGTGCTGTTTGCCTGTCAAAATTGGCATTGTCTCCAACTGACGTAGCTTATGATATTGGTTGTGGAACCGGTTCAGTTACAATTGAAATGGCATTTTCAGCATATGATGGCAAGGTTTATGCATTTGATAAGAATGAAGAGGCAATTGATCTATTGAAACAAAATTGTCAGAAATTCCACTTGGATAATGTAGAGGCGCTCTGCGGATTGGCTCCAGAATGTCTAAAGGACTTGCCTGTTCCTGATGTTGCATTTATTGGAGGAAGTTCTGGGAACATGGATGAAATTTTAAGTTATTTGCATGGAATCAATAAGGAAATGAGATTTGTAATAACTGCAGTGACTCTTGAAAATGCTATGGCAGGATTGGACTCCTTAAAGAATCTTGGAATAAGCGGTGACATTGTTCAAGTTGCAGTTTCCAAAGGTAGGCAAATCGGTGATTTGCATATGCTAATGGCTCAAAACCCTATATTCATTATTAGTGGAAGTGGTCAAGATGAATAGAATATTAATCTCTGGAACCAACAGTAATTGTGGAAAGACAACAATTACTATGGCTTTGCTTGCAGCATTCCAAAATAGAGGTTTGGAAATCGTTTCCTTTAAATCAGGTCCAGATTATATTGACCCGATGTTTCATCGTAAGGTCTTTAATGTAGAAACCCATAATTTGGATCCTTACTTTTCAACTGAGCAAATGTTATGTGACCAATTCATTCGCAATTGCGGTAAGGATTTGAGCATAATTGAAGGTGCTATGGGATATTATGATGGAATAGGTGTTGAAGGTAAAGCAAGTGCCTGGGAAGTAGCCAAATCCATTAAGGCTCCTGCTGTACTTATTATCGATGCTAAAGGAATGAGCAATTCCGCTGCAGCAATCATAAAAGGTTTCAAGGATTTTAAAGAAGACAGTATGGTTGAAGGAGTCATATTCAATGGAATTTCTCCAATGTTATATCCACTCTTAAGGGATATCGTCGAAAATGCTGGTGTAAAGGCTTATGGTTTTTTGCCAAGAGAAGAGAAGTATTCCATTGGAAGCAGAAACTTGGGATTGATTACTGCAGATGAAATTGAAGACATAGAAGAGAAAATAAATGGTTTTCGTGAATTGGCAGAAAAATATATTGATTTGGATGGATTGTATGAATTAGCCAAATCTGCTCCAATTCTTGAAGCAAGTGAAGATTATAAAGAATTGATTGAAAGTAGCAAAAGTGATTCTGATAAAAAGACTCGCATAGCAGTTTCCCGTGATAATGCTTTTTGTTTCATGTATAATGAAAACATTGAAATATTAGAAGATTTAGGCTGTGAAGTAGTCTATTTCAGTCCATTGGAAGATGAAAAACTTCCTGAAAATATATCAGGATTATATTTATGTGGAGGTTATCCTGAATTATATACTGAGGAATTGTCTAAGAATAAGAAATTATGCAATGAAATAAAGGATATGATTGAAAGGGGAATTCCTACAATAGCAGAATGTGGAGGATTCATGTATTTGCATGATTCCATTGAAGAAATCCCTATGGTTGGATTCATCAAAGGAAATTGCATAAAAACAGATAAATTGCAAAGATTCGGTTATATTGATATAAAGGCATTGCAAGATAACTTGCTATGTAATGAAGGAGATAGCATTAGAGTGCATGAATTCCATTATTATGATAGTGAAAACTGCGGAGAAGCATTTATGGCTAAAAAAGCATCAAATGGTTTGGAATATCTTTGTTGTCATGGATCTGACAGTCTTTATGCGGGGTTCCCACATATTTACCTTCCTGCAAACCCTGATTTTGCAAAGTCTTTTGTGAGTAATGCAAGGAATTGGGAAGGTTAAAATTATATTTTTGAATTTATTATTTACAATATTTTCTTAATTTATATTTATTAGTAATTTAGTAGTTTATTCATAGTAAAATTGAAGTGATAGTATGAAAATTGAATTAGAACAAGTTGAACCTGCTGAAATCGAAAGCAGGAGTATGGAGATTATTGAATCTGAACTTCCTCATGAAATTGATCCTAAATTAGCGCCAATTATTAAAAGAGCAGTTCACACAGCTGCTGATTTTGATTATGTTGACAATTTATGCTTTTCAGAAGATGTAGTTGATAAAGCATTGGAAGCAATAAAAAACGGTGCTTGCATTGTAACTGACACTAATATGGCAAAGGCAGGAATCAATAAGGCAGAACTTAAAAAGTATGGAGGTGAAGTATTCTGCTTTATGGGTGATGATGATGTTAGAGACATTGCCAAAAAGAATGGATCTACACGTGCAAGAGCATCTATGGATAAGGCAGCAAGCTTGGATAAACCATTGATTTTTGCAATAGGAAATGCTCCAACCGCTTTGATTAGATTGTATGAATTGATTCAGGAAGGAAAACTCAATCCGGAACTCATCATTGGAGTTCCTGTAGGATTTGTTAATGTGGTTCAATCTAAAGAGTTGATTATGCAATGTGATGTTCCTTATATCGTCGCTCGTGGTCGTAAAGGTGGAAGTAATGTAGCAGCGGCTATTTCAAATGCATTGCTCTATATCTTAAGAGACCAAAATAAATAGTTTTTATTGTTTATTTTTATTAATTTTTTTATTTTTTTTTTCATTTCATGAAATTTCATGAAACATATTTTTTTTATTCTCTTTTTATCTTTTTTCAATTATTTTTTCATTTAATAATCATTTTTAATCAATATTTTTAAATATTTCTTTTAATAAAGTATAATTTAGTAATGTTAAACTTTTCTTTAAAAAATTTAATCTAATTGACTTATTAATTAATAAAATGAATTTTTATTTTTAGGATGATAATATGGCTGATAAGATTATTTTAGTAGTAAGTTTCGGTACTTCTTATAACAATAACCGTGCTCTTACCATTGGAGCTATCGAAAAGGACATTGACGAAGCATTTCCGGATTATGAAATGAGAAGAGCATTCACAAGTCAAATGGTTATAAACATTTTGAAAAAACGTGATGAATTGGTTATTGACAATGTGGAAGAAGCATTGGAAAGAGCATTGGATGATGGTGTAAAGACTGTTATCATTCAACCAACTCACATAATGAACGGTACCGAATATCATTTCAAGATTAAAGACACTGTGGAAAAATACATTGACAAATTTGAAAACATTCCAATTGCAGAACCTTTATTAATCTCTGATGAGGACTTTGAAGACTTGATTGCAAGCATCACCTCAAAAGGAGATTATGATGACGATACAGCAGTCGTATTCATGGGTCACGGTTCTCCTGCAGAAAGTAATATGGTTTACACCAAATTGCAAGGAATGTTAAATGATAAAGGATTCGATAATTATTACATAGGTACTGTTGAAGCAAAACCTGACTACGATGATGTCTTGGCTATGGTAAAAGAAGGAGACTACAAGAAGATAGTGCTCAAACCTTTAATGGTTGTAGCGGGTGATCATGCTCAAAACGATATGGCCGGAGATGAAGATGATTCCTGGAAAAATATGTTTGCATCCGAAGGCTATGAAGTTGAATGTGTCATAGAAGGGCTAGCTCAATCTAAAGACATTAGAGATGTTTACATTAAGCATGTTCAAAATGCAATTGATGGCTTAAATTAATCATTCTCTTTCTTTTTTTATTCTTTTATTCATTATTCTTTTTTTTTCTTTTCCTTTTTTTTTATTTTTATTATGTTCCACTATTTTTCCAAAAAAAAAAAAAAAAAATTATTTGAGCATATTTAAAATAGAAAAGCGTTTTGTAAAAATAGTTTAAATCCTTCAATAAAGAAAAAATTAAAATAGATTATATAAAAATAGTTTTAACCTTTTTAAAAAAGAAAAAACAAGGAAAAATAATTCTGTTCATGTCCTATGTAAATGGTAGTTTTTGTTGAAAAATCCTTCATTAGGTGTTTCTAGGGTCATTTTTATATTTTTGATGCATTAAGGGTCATATTCATTGGAGGGGGAATCATCCTTTTTCACACTGTTAATTCATGTGTTTCAGGGTTTATGTGCGATTTTATGGGTGTTACTGTTTTTTCTTTGTGTCCAAGTCATATTGTTTAAGGTTTCTTTTTCATCTTTGAATGAATGGGTTTGCATTTCATTACAGTATGAAGTGGTATGCTCTGCCCTTGCTTTTTCATCATCCCTTCTTTGCCGCTTCTTTTAGCACTTTTTTTGCCATTTCAGTGAAACATATTGCCTTCGGTTTCCTTTCCAGTAGGCTTGCATAGGTTTGCCATGGATTTTTATAGTTTGTCTGGTGTCTTGATTTTTAAAGTCAGCAATGACTTGAATCTAAAAGTTTGTGGAGTATTGTCAAGAGCTTGTGGATTTGAATGAACGAGTTAAAGGGTATTTGGG
>CAJOMK010000103.1 GCA_905235495.1 uncultured Methanobrevibacter sp. | reverse complement strand
AACTTAGTAGGCTTGCATTATACATACCCTGTAGATGGTTATGCCCAGATAAGATTTGAAAAAAAATTATCACCTGGAACTTACAAGTTTGATGCATTTACTCTGGGGGATGATTTTAAGCATCTTAATTCATCTTTCACTGTGCATAAACGTAATCCTGATTTAAATGTAAGGGTTGAAAATATTAGTATAGGTGAAAGGGCAGTTTTTGAAATTAATGCCTATGAAAACTTGAAGGGTAATGTCTCTGTTCAATTGAAGGATTTGGATAATAATAGTCATTCGAGTCTTTATACTGTAAATGTCGAAGATGGATGGGGTTGCATGGCAGTTGATAATTTATCTGATGGAAACTACTCCTTAACCGTTAGTTTTGCAGGTGATAGGGACTTTGAAGCTAGTGAAAAAACAACAAGCTTTAAAGTTAAAAAACTAGAGTCCAACTTAAACTTGGATATTGGAACATCAGGATATGACGGATCAACTGCAATTGTATCCATCAAATCCAACAAGCTTTTGAACGATAATGTGAAAGTCCAAATAGATGATGGAAATTATCATGAAGAAGTCACTGTAAAGCTTGTAGATGGGGAAGGAGAAGTAATGTTTGGTCCATTGAATCCTGGAACATACAATGTTAAAGCCACCTTTGATGGAAACAAAATAATAGGGTCCGGAACTGCAAGCAGTACCGTCAAAATTAAAAGACGCCTTTAAACTAAAAAAATAAAAGATAATGAACGGCAAATCATTATCTTTAACTTTTATTTATTTTTTTTAAATAAATTTTAACTCTTTTTGTATTTTTTTAATCATTTTTCATATCTTATTTTTAATTTTTTCCATAGGATATATTTTTATCTCACTTATCCTCAAAAGTTTGTTTAGGATTAGATATTGAAATAATAATATAATTTATTTTATTTTTAAAGAAGTGCTTTATTAGTTTTTTTTTTTAAAAAATTTTACAGTTTCATTATAATATTGATGTCATTTTGAAATATTCTTAGAAAATTTTCTTGCATGTTTATATATATGTTTAAGAAAATTATTAGTAGAGTTAACTATATGTTAACAAAAATTTTTAAATTGAAATTTTCAATTTTTTGATTTTAAGATTCAAATTATCGTTTGAGGCTGATTTTTTGAGTTTAAGGTTGTTGAAATTTTAGTTTTTTGCTTTTGGATTTTTATGGAAATTTGATATTGCTTTCTTAAGGCATATTTTTAAGGGAGGATATTCATTTTTCTTTTTAGAAATTGTTTTTTTTATGAATTTTTAGTTTATCAATTTTTGATTGGATATGTAAATGGAATATGGTGGTAAAATGTATTATTTCTCTATTGTTGGAGATGATAAAATTCTTAAATAATTCAGAGATTAGATTAAAGGTTTTGGTAGATTTGTTAAATGGTCCCTTAAAGATTAGGGACATTGATAGAAGATCTTTGCTAAGTTACAGTTCTATTTCAAGCAATATACACAAGCTATGCGATGAAGGTTATGTTGAAAAGATTCATAACAGCTTTCAATTGACAAATCTTGGATTGATTTACATTACTGTGCTTTTGGACTTTCATGACATGATTTCAACGATAAGTGACTTTTCAGATTTCTGGCTTGACCATGACATAAGTTCATTATCTGCTGATTTTGAATAAGCTGGTCCCCTTTGGAAGGTTCAGAACTGATCAGATGCAGTTCTATGGATATCTATAGGACACATAATGAATTTAAGAGATTGTTCAAAAATTCCAAACATTTGAAGATTATCTTTCCTTATTTGCACCCGGAGTATCCCAAATTGATTAGAAGACTGATATTAAAGGGAATCAAGGTGGAACTGATCGTTTCAAAAGATATTCTTGAGGGGTTCATAAAGGATATTGGGAATGATGTTGTAAAGAAAGGCATTGCTGATGGGAATTTTTCCATCAAATATTTGAATGAGAATATTAAGATTGCCCTTGCGATTTCAAATGAATTCGTTTCTGTTGCATTGTTTAAGTTGGATGGAACTTATGACCAAAATAGGCTATTGCTCTCAGATAAGGAAAATGCAATTCATTGGGGATTGAATCTTTTCAGGTCTTATGATGAGCATGCTTCAAATTTGATTTTAGATTGATTTTTTATTAGGTGATTTATAGTTGATTTATAATGGATTTATATATGATTTATAGGTGATTTTATGATATTTGAAGAAGATTTCACTAAAAAAATATGGGGATTTTATTACTGTACGCTTTCTATTGGCTTCAAAAATGAGGCCTTCATTATTGTTGCTCTTATCAGATTCAAAACGTGATTTAAATGATTTTAGAGAGGAATTAGAAAAGCCTTCCGCTTCAATCTTACATGGATTGAAAGAGTTGGAACGCATTAATTTAATCGAAAAGGATTTTAAAAATTATTCCTTGGCAACTAAAGGAATTTTATGTTCTACAAGTCTTGAAAAGCTTTTTCAAGATTTATATATCTTCCAAATCAATAGGGATTTCTGGCAGAATCATTCCATAGACTCAATTCCAGTTGATTCCTTTAGAAAATCCTATCTGTTAAAAGATTCTGTTTTTGTAGAATCAGATGAGCATAATCTCTCAAAGGCTTTCAATAAATATCTTGACTTGATTAGTGCATGTGGAGACATGAAGATAATTCTGCCAATCTTTCTTGAAGAGCATCTTGAAATAATTTTGGAAAATCTGGAAAATGGAGATAATCTTCTGCTAATCACAAATGATGATGTATTTTCTTCTTTAAAGCTCTAAATATTATGAGAATCTTGTCGATTTTTCAAAAAAAGGTCAGGTAAGCATCAGAAAGGCAGATCAGGATTTGAAGGTGTTCCTAACGGTTTGTGATGATTTCATGTCTTTAAATCTTTTTTATAAGGATGGACTTTATGACAATTCCTGCTTTATTCTCAATGAACACAAGGATGGAATAGAATGGGCTAATATCCTATTGGATATATATTTGGAAAATTCCATAAAGATGCTTTGAGATTTTTTATTTATTAATTTATTGAAAAATAGTTGAGATTTGTTATAATAGAAAATCTTTTTTGATGTATGTATGGTTGACTATTAAAAAAATATTAATAATTAAAAATTTAAAAAAAAATAAAAGTTTAAAAAAGTTTATTGAAGTTTTGCTTCAATAACTTCTTTTAAATCTTGTATTTTTACTCTTTCTTGTTCTTCAGTGTCCCTATCTCTTATTGTTACAGTATTGTCCTCTTTTGTATCAAAGTCTACTGTAATAGCTATTGGAACACCTACTTCATCAGCACGTGCATATCTTTTACCAATGGTTCCGGAAGTGTCATTGTCTACAGTGAAACCTGCTTCACGTAACTTGTGGGTAATGTCTATAGCTATTTCACCGAGACCTTCCTTGTTCATCAATGGGAAGACACTTACTTGGATAGGTGCGATTTCCTTTGAGAATTTAAAGTATTCCTTATTACATCCATCTTCTTCAGTCTTAAAGGAATGCAATAATATGCAGTAAAGGATACGGTCGATACCGAACGAAGGTTCAATTACATGGGGAATGATTCTTTCCCCTTTAACTTCCTCTTCAATGTCTTCAAAGATTAAATGCTCTTCAAGAATCTCGAAGGTATTGTCAAGTTCAAGGATGAATTTTCCTTCACTTTCTATTTGCTGCTTAAGTGCTAAAACTTCATCATCAGATAAGTTTTCAATGTAAGTTTTTATTTTTGGAGAATCTCCTTTGAATGCAGGTCCAAATAATTTCAAATTAGGCTTAGCAATGGTTTTAGATACAAGTTTAGGTTCATCGTATTCCATATAAATGCTTAATTCCTCATTACTGAACTGTGAATGTGCAGTTAAGTCGTAATCTCCTCTGTCTGCAATACCGATGATTTCAACCCAACCGTATTGGTCAGTCAAGCATTCAACGTCCCAGCAGTCAAGAGCATAGTGAGCCATTTCACCTGGCAAGTGTTGTCTGAATCTTAATACTTCATCAGGAATGCCTAATTCCTTTAGGAATTTTCTTGCAAGGTATAATTGATAGATTAATGTTTCAGAAGATACAACACCTTGATCTAATGCTTCTTGAGCTGTAATTTCCAAGGTTTCCTTATCGTTCATTTGAACATCTTGGGAAGATAAGTATAATATTTCATCAGCTATTTGGCTGAATTTAGGATGGGTCTTGTCTTCAGGGTCCAAGAATATTTCCGCTTCAGCTTGGCTGAATTCCCTAAGACGAATAACTCCTTGTCTTGGTGAAATCTCATTTCTGTATGCTTTTCCGAGTTGCACAGCACCGAATGGGAGTTTGTTTTTAAAGAATCTTGATAAACGTTTGAATAAGATGAATATTCCTTGAGCGGTTTCAGGTCTCATGTAACCTACTTTATCACCTTTTGCTCCAATTTCAGTCTTAAACATCAAATTGTAGTTCCAGATGTTTGCTAAGTCTCCACCACAGCTTGGACATTTGATCTTGTTTTCCTTTACGATTTCGTCCATTTCACTGTTTTCTAAACTTTCAACATCTTCGCCGATTGCCTCTTTAATGATGTGGTCTGCTCTGAATACCTCTCCACAAGAGAGACATTTTGTCATGGGGTCAGTGAAGTTATCAACGTGTCCTGACACTTTCAATACTTCTTTAGGCATTACAGTTGGTCCTTCAATTTCATGGAAACCTTCTCCTGCAATGTATTGTTTTCTCCACTTTTGCATAATGTTGTTTTTTAGGCTTGCTCCAAGAGGTCCATAATCGGTAAATCCGGACACTCCTGAATAGATTTCAAAAGATGGCCATAAGAAACCTCTTTTACGTGCAATATTAAACATTTTTTCATGATTCATTAATATTTCTCCATAA
>CAJOMK010000102.1 GCA_905235495.1 uncultured Methanobrevibacter sp. | reverse complement strand
ATTCAGGATTCCGCAGGATGCATTAAGCACATTGGAAATGTCTGAGAATGATACGATGATTGTAGATGGCAGGGAGTATTATGTAAATTCCACAAGAGATGGAGATTCTGCAGATACATTTAGATTGCCATCAAAAGCCAGACAAAGTTTAGGTTTTGATGAATGTGAAGTCATACCAAACAGCCGTATCCCAGAGATATTCCAAAAATCAGTTGTCAAGCACAATATCCAATTCAATAATCTAAGTGAGAAAATGGAAGGTTTTGTAGAATTTAACATTAGCCAAAAATCCAAGAATGCTACCTTCTTCAACTTGACTTTCGATAACGAATCCATTTTGTCTTCAGTCGGAAACTTCAAATACAACTCAAGTTATTCAATTTTATATGATGGAAATCTAATGTGCACATTCGATTATGACGATGTAGCTAATGGAAGCATTGATTTCACTTATGGAGGAAAAGACGGAAAAATAGTCTTTGAAGATAGAAACAGCACATCCATCAGAAATTATGTTACCAGCGACAAGGATTCATTCGTTCAGTTAAGTTCACTTTAATGAATCAAGCATGATATAATTATCATTGATTTCACACAATATTTTTAAATTATTATTTATAATTATTACATTAATTTAGGGATTAGGATGGAAATTACAGGAATTGTTACAACAGGTTTGGGAAAAGCTGCATATTATTTAGGTCAGGATTTTTATAAGGACCAGTTCAAAGAAAAATGTGGATTCACACCATTTGCCGGAACTTTAAATCTTATTGTAGAAGAGAATAAGCTGTATGACATCAGACGGATGAAAAACAACTGCAAGAATGCCATAAAGCCAGATCAAGGATTCGGTGCTGTAAGGTATATCAAGGCTCAACTCAATGAAGAAATTGAAGGAGCAATCGTATTTCCAGACAAGACAACACATGATGAAAATTATCTTGAGTTTATAGCAAAGGACAAATTGAGAGACAAATACAATTTTAAAGATGGAGACGAGGTTTTTATAACCATTGACATTTAATGACCCTTCTATTTTTTTAAGTTTTTTATAAGTATCGAATTTTTATATTGAGGGGGTGTAATATGAAAAAATGTGCAAACTGCGGAAAGGAAAATCTTGACAAGGCTATTTATTGTGCTGAATGTGGATTCAAATTGGATTCAAGTTTGAATGATTCCCTAGCTGCTTCAAGTGATGATGTTTCTACATCACTTGGTTCTGATTCTAATGGAATAAATACCAATTCTGATTCAAAAAGGAAAGGCAGTATGAAGATGTGGTGCTGCTATGTGCCTGTAATTCTCTTTATTGTTTTTATTGTGGTTGCAGTGGTTTATCATGATGCTGGTGAAAGCTTTCCTATAATCTATGGCCATAGCTATGAATATTTTGATGTGGATGGTGATGGGAGATTATCCCTTGATGAGGCTTTGCAAGTAAATCCAAATATACCTGATTCAAACGTGACCAAATATTTCAATGATGCGGATACGAATCATAATGGATATCTGAATGGTCATGAATATGAACTGTTTTATGATGATATAGATTTTTACAGGAAATCTTACATTGATTCCACCTCTTCCAGTTCAGACAGTGACAAATTCAAATATTCCAGTTCATCCTTATCAAGCGAAGGCCGTGATTACAGTTCAGGAAACTCCAAAGCCACCAACAGTCTAAATGATCAAGAATATGATAGTGGAGAGGGATATGTTTTGACTTGTCCATACTGTGGAAGCGAAGCTATCTATGAAACCGGAGGACATTATAGATGTGCTGAATGCGGTTCTGATATCTATAATCCGGATAATCTGGAGTTGGGATACTGGGAAGGATATATGGAGTTGGCAGTTCCAGTTACCATAACTATCAATTAATGAGTTTACATAAAATAATAATTACTTGAGAAAAAGGGGATTTTATGTCAGGTTTAGAGGATATGATTAATAGGTTCAATGAAATGAGCATTATCCACAAAATCATAGTCGGATGCTGTGCAGTTTGGATAATTCTAATGATACTTAGTCTTATAGGCAATCTGGTTCTTGGAATTCCGTATGATTCCTATACAGAAGATACCAATACAAGATATAAGGATTTTACTCAATTGGATATTAACGGTGATGGTGGACTAAGTTTTGATGAAGTGAAATCCTATAATCACAATTCAAAATACAGCATCAGTCAGAATGATCTATATGAAATGTTTGTAGAGTGTGATAAAAACGATAATGGTCTGCTAAAAGGTGGGGAATATGACCATTATGTTATAAAAGTAAAAGGATTCATCAATGATTTGGAAAATAATGAGAAAAAGGCTCAAAGGGAAGCTCAAGAAAGGGCTAAAAACTCTTCTTCATCATCCTCATCCTCATCAAATTCAAATCCATTCCCATTGAGAAGCGACAGTTCAAGCGATGGAGACGGAGCTGAAACCTGTCCATATTGTGGAAGTAAAGCCATATATGAATCTGGTGGAGTCTATAAGTGTGGTGATTGTGGCAGAACCATCTATAATCCGGATGATTTGAACTTGAATTATGACGAAGGATATTATGAGTTAACATTGCCTTCGTTCTATTATTCTATGAATCTTGTTTGATTCATTGAATAATTTCTTTTTTTTATTAATCTATAAATTTATAAAATATTTTAATTCTTTATTGACAGACCTATTTTTTATTCATACTTTTTCAACAATTCTCTATAATTGCCTATTTGTAATTCAAGACTTGTTATTGTAGCCTTATTGTCTTTAGCCTGGGATTATATAAGGCGACACTGCTATGATACACACTACTTGTTATTGTAGCCTTATTGTCTTTAGCCATTTGCTTTGCAGATTCAATCATCTCTTCAATTGTCTTATCCTGCTTATCTATTATGGAATCCTTTTGGCTTAAGAGATTGTCATAAGTCTTTGTTATCTTCTTCAATTGAAGCTCAAGATTATCTGCATTGCTTTTGACTTGCTTCTTATAGTCATTTATCAGGTTTCTGAGGTAGTTGATTTGATCCTGTTTGTCATCAATGATTGCTACTTCTCATTGATTTTCTTCTCTAAATCATCCATTTCCTTCATTCTTGACTTTTCATAGTTTATCTCGTTTTTCAATTTCAAGTCAAGCTTTTCCTTTTCAAACTTGTATTTGACAAGAGCATTGTTGAGCTTGCTGATTTTATCTTTTGATTCATCTAATTTTTGACTGTATTCATCAATTTAAACAGCTTTCAATTCCAAGTCATTTCTTATGCCCTCTATCTTTTCATCCTTTAGGGACAATTCATATTCTAATTCCTGAATCTCTTCATTTTTGATTTCAAGCTCTTCTTTCAGTTTGTTTATTTCTTGGATGAGCTTTTTGTTGTTGGAATTTTTAGAATTGTTCTTGTTTTTTCTATTGAAATTCTGTCTATTTGATGAATTGTCTGTCATTTTAAATCCTCTTAAGTTAAAATAAAAATAGTAATAAAAAATAGTTAAAAAAAGTAAAAAAAGTAAAATAATAGCTAAAGCTACCATGATTTAAATTTATTTTGCATACTCGAATGCAGCCATTGCCTTAACAATCTTTGCATCATCTTGAGGTTTTGCCTGCAATTGCAATCCTACAGGAATGCCATCAACTTCCCCTGCTTTTATACTAGCTGCTGGAATACCTGCCAAGTTAGCAATTACGGTAAGAATGTCGTATGCATACATTTCCATAGGTTCCAATTCTTCACCTATTTTGTGTGGCAATTTAGGAACGGTAGGGCCTACAATCAAGTCCACACCTTCCAACATCTTATTGATTTCGTTTCTAATGAGGGATCTTGCTTGAAGTGCTTTTTGATAGTATTTGCCGCTGAATTCTTTTTGTGAAATGTATGAACCCATTTGGATTCTTCTAAGTACTTCTGCACCACATACCTCTTCGATTCTAGAACCGTATTTTCTTCCATCGTATTTTCTGGTTGCAGAGAAGAATTCCACATAGTTGATGAGATAGTAGGTAGGTAAACAGATGTCGATGTGGCCGAAACTTAATTCAACTACTTCAGCACCTAATTCTTCAAGTTTAGCTACGGATTCGTCAATGATTGCATTGATTTCATCGTTGGTTACTTCCTTGAATTCCTTACAGGTAACTATTTTCATGCCAGCTAATGGCTTTTCTTCCTCTTTAACTGATTCAGCTATTTCTGTAAAGTTAGGGGCCTCCCATTTTAAGGTTGTACATTCGGTTGGGTCATATCCGATGATTGTATCAAGTGCAAGGGTGATTCCAGTGATGTCACGAGACATAGGTCCGATTTGGTCTAAACTCATTGACAAGTCAAGCAATCCTTGTCTTGAAACTGCACCATAAGTAGGTTTCATACCAAGCACACCACAGTGGGAAGATGGGTTTCTGATGGATCCACCAGTGTCAGAACCAATTGCAATATCACACATCTCGGCTGCCACTGCCGCTGCACTTCCTCCACTTGAACCTCCAGGGATTCTGCCAGGTGCAGATGGGTTGTTTGTCACTCTGTAGTATGAGGTTTCAGTTGAACTTCCTGCTGCAAATTCATCCATGTTGTTGATTCCGATGATGATACCGTCTTCTGCCTTTATTTTCTTGACGACAGTTGCATCATAGCTTCCAATATAATCTTCCAAGGTTTTGGATGCAGCAGAAATGATTAAGTCTTCTACATTAATGTTAGCTTTAATACCAAACACCAAACCTGCAAGAGCTCCGACCTCTTCTCCAACTTTGATTTTAGCATCGATTTCTTCAGCTTTAGCAATAGCTTGTTCAGTATTTAATTCAAGAAAAGCGTTAATGTCTTCATTTTTTTCTTCAATTACTTTCAAATAAGATTCTACATTTTCCTTTGC
>CAJOMK010000101.1 GCA_905235495.1 uncultured Methanobrevibacter sp. | reverse complement strand
GAATATGTTATAATTTTAGATTATCTTAAATTTGGGTACATAAATCCAGAAAGACCAAATGCTCACGGCAAACCTATTGCACAAGCTATTGGAGTAGACAGATTCACATTAATCGAAGTAACACCTAAAGAAGGTATTGATTTAGATATTCATGACAAAGTCTATATAGGATCTGGAAAAAGGGATAAAGTAAATAGAGTGAAAGGATTATTAGACTTTGAAAACTTAACTGCAACCGCTAGAATCGAATTGGAATATGCTATCAAAGAGATCATTTCAGAAAAGGAAGACACCTATATAAAATTCTTCAATGAAATCGATTCTCTCAACATCAAAATGCACAAATTGGAGCTAATCCCAGGTATCGGCAAAAAGCACACTCAAATGATTTTGGAAGAGCGTGAAAAGGAACCTTTCAAAAACTTTGAAGATTTGAAGGAAAGAGTTCCTCTTCTTGGAGACCCTGTGGATATGATTGCAAAGAGAGTTAGGTTAGAACTTGATACCACTACCGTCAAAAGAGGTAAAAGCAAATATTATATGTTTACCCAAGTTCCTTCCAGACACCCTGCCAACAAAAGAAAGAAATACAACAAAGCAGAGGCAAAGGAAGAAACTAGGGGAAGAGGAAGAAGCCCTAACAATAAAGGTAAGACACCTCAAAACAAGCCTAAAACTGAAAGCAAAGAATAATCTTGAGTAAACTCTTTAAATAGAGTTAAACTTATTTCTCTTTTTTATTTTTTATTTTTATTATTTCAAAACATGAAAACCCACTATTTTAAGGCTCGAAAGGTGATTGATTGACTAAAAAAATATCCTTGGCTAAAGAAACCAAACAGATCTTAAATGAAAATGGGATTATACTGAATAAGAATTTAGGTCAAAATTACCTTATAGATGATTTCAAAAGAAAGAAAATCATCGAATATGCAAAGCTTACAAAAGATGACACCGTATTGGAAATTGGTCCTGGAATAGGAACACTTACACTTGAACTTGCAAAAAAGGCAAAGCATGTAATAGCAATCGAGCAGGACCTAACTATTTTTAATATACTGCAGAAACGTTTGGAAAATGAAGGTATGGACAATGTGGAGCTCATCAATGGTGATGCAGTGAAAGTAGATTTTCCAGAATTTAACAAGATTGTATCAAATCTTCCATATCAAATATCCTCTCCAATCAGCTTCAAATTCCTAAAATATGACTTTGACCTTGCAGTTCTAATGTATCAAAAGGAATTTGCGGACAGGATGAACGGAAAGGTAGAAACAAAGCAATATTCAAGGCTTTCTGCCATGCTATACTTTAAGGCAGATGTGAAGTTCCTGACAAAGGTTTCTCCAGAATCCTTCATACCATCTCCAAAGGTAGATTCCTCTGTTGTCCAATTAAAGCCAAAGGACATCAAATCCATAAAAATCGATGATGAGGAATTTGCAATAGATGATGAAACATACAAAGTATATTCAAAAGTCGTTAAGGCATTGTTCCAACACAGAAATAAAAAATCAAAAAATGCACTTATTGATTCAAGACACATAATTGGCTTTAAAGACAAGAAAGAATTGAAAGCCATACTTAACAGTTTAGAGGATGAAAATCCTAAAGTGAAAGAACTGTTGCTGGAGAGAACAATCAATCTAACTCCAGAAAGCATTATGGAGCTATCAATCTTATTAAAGGATTACCTTAACTGAGGATTATATATGAAAATGGGAAAATTCGAAATAGAAACAGATGATATGGTTTACATTCCTTCAGATGATTTGGCTGAAAACCTTGAAATCAAAGAAGGGCAAAGTGTACTTGAAATAGGAACTGGATCAGGTCTTGTTTCTATGTATGCAAGTCTATTAACCGATGACGTTACAGCAACTGACATCAAATACAATGCCCTTGAACTTGCTGAGAAAAACTTCAAGCTCAACAACATCAACACCATAAGGCTTGAGTTCGGCGACCTCTTTGAACCAGTAGCGAATGAAAAGTTTGATGTAATTCTATTTAATACCCCATATCTCCCTACCGATTCTGATGATATTATTGATGGTGATTTAAATTATGCATTTGACGGCGGATTAAATGGAAGGAAAGTTATAGACAGATTCATTAATGAAGTGTCAAATCATTTAAATGATAAAGGAATTGTTCAGATAATACAGTCATCATTATCTGACAATGACAGAACCTTGGACATGTTTGACAGCAAAGGATTCATTGCAGCAAGTGAAAAGTTCTTCTTTGAAGAAATTGTTTTGATTAATGCCTATAAAATCTAAAAAGTGAAGACTTCAAGAAATACTATTTTTTAAAAGAGGGATTAAAGGGCACAATAAATATGAAAAATCTGATTTAGAAATATTAAACTAATTATAATTGTATATATTAAATCAATTAAGAAAATATTTAAAAATTTGAAAATCATACTTAATCATATAATCTAGCAAAATTAATTGAATCAAAAAGAGGATGATTTAATGAACATAGAGGAGAAAAATTCACAGGAAATAGAAGAATTTCTTAAATTAAAAGGAGCGGAAGTAGTTGGTTTTGCTAGTTTAAAAGGTATAAAAAACGTTCCTAAGGAATATCCAAACAGCATTCTGATTGGCATTCCAATAGAAAAGGAAGCTTTGAAGACAATTTATACCGATGATCAGTCCATATATGTTGAAGCTATGAAAAGTTTAGCATTAAAACTCAATGACATTGTTCTTGAAGGTGAGGATTACATTAAGGAAAACATGAATTACAATGCTTTGGCAATGTCTCGTGAAAGAGTGGCTAAGAATTTTGAAGGTTTGGCAAGTAAAATTCCTCATAAGACAACTGGAACAAGATCTGGACTTGGCTGGATTGGAAGATGTGCACTTCTCATTAGTCCAAAATATGGAGCAGCACTTAGATTATCCACAATCCTAACAGATATGCCAATTAAAGTAGGAACACCGATTGATGACTCATTATGTGATGACTGTACCGATTGTCAAGATGTCTGTCCTGTTGATGCAATAAATGAAGTTAAATGGGACTCCAGAAAAGAAAGGGAAGAGTACTTCGATGCAGAAAAGTGTTTTGAATTCATTAAGGAAGAGATGAAAAGAACTCATGGAAAGAGCTTATGTGCCAAATGCGGACTTGCTTGTCCTTACACTAAAGAATACTTAGGAATAGAAACTGATAGGGATTTAATTAAGGAAATATAATTTAAAATTTAATTAAAGTTAAAGTTTAATTAAAGTCCTAATTGACTTCTATAAATAGGAATTTTTAGGGGGTTTTACTATTTTTAATGGAATCCATTAGATTTTTACAGACAAGAACTGCCAAGATTCATGATTTTATCAAGAAACATTTTGAATTATTTGAAAGAGGGAAAAACACTTGAAGAAGCTTGTGCTAAAGCAGATGTTGTTCAAAATGAGTTGAATATTTGGAAGCTTTGGGCGGATAAAGGTTTACAGCCTTATGCAGATTTCTTTAGAGAAATTCAAAATTATAGATGATTTCAACAAAACATGAAAATAAATTGCAATTTGAAAGAATAATTAAAAATAAAGTTTAAAGAATATAAAAGAATTTAAAAAAAAAAGAAAAAAAGAAAATTTATTTAAAAATAAATAAATTTATTGGATTTCAGCATTAAATACTAATGCTGCAGGTCCTTTCATGAATGCTCCAAGTTCTCCGCCCTCTTCATAGACATTAAACTCTAAGTCTCCACCAGGTAAGTGAAGAAGAACTTCATTGTCAAAAAGACCTAATTTTACACCAGCAAGTGCAGTTGAAGTTGCACCAGTACCGCATGCTAAGGTAACACCAGCACCACGTTCCCATGTTCTCATTTTTCCTTCATTTTTGCTGATTACTTCAACAAAATGAACATTGATCTTTTCTGGGAAGACTTCATGGCATTCAATAGCTGGACCATATTTGTCAATATCAATAGCTTCTACATCATCAACAAACAAGATTGCATGAGGGTTTCCTACATTGACACAAGTAGCCTTAAATGTGGTGTCAATAACTTCAAGGTCACCGTCAACAAACTCTTGGGAATCTGCAATCATTGGAATTTCAGGAACTTTGAATGTTGATTTGCCCATATTTACCTTAAAGAGGACAGGTTTGTCATCTTCTACAGTAATTTCAATGGTTTTGATACCAGATTTGGTTTCAACAGTCATTGTTTCCTTTTCCACAATTTTATTTCTGTAAACGAAATCTCCGAAACAACGGATACCATTTCCACACATTTCCGCTTCGGAACCATCTGGATTGAACATTCTGTATCCGATGTCTGCCACTTCGGATGGAACAACAAACAATACTCCATCTCCACCTACACCAAAGTTTCTGTGGCATAATATTTTGCATGCTTCAGCTTTGTCAGCTTCAGGAATCTGTTCTCCTTGGCTTTCATCAATAATGGGGAAATCATTACCGATACCATGCATTTTAGAGAATTTTAAACCTTTTAAATCTACCATAATATCACCAAGATAGTTTAATAGTTTAGTCAAAATTATAGTTAATCATGAATTATCCTAAACCTATTGTAAATGGTCAGGAACAGATTGTTTTTCAAAGATATCATCAAAGCTTTGTGCTTCACGGATTACGAAGGATTCGCCGTTTTTAACAAGAATCTCAGCAGGTAATGGCCTTGAGTTGTAGTTGGAAGCCATTGTGTAACCGTATGCACCAGCATTTAAAATACCTAAAATGTCTCCTTCTTCAATGTCTGGAAGAGGTCTGTCTCTTGCAAACAAGTCACCGGATTCACATACGTTTCCTGCTACATCCACTTTTTGAGTTGCTTCCTCATTCATTTTGTTTGCAACAACAATGTGATGGTAGGAATCGTACATAGCAGGTCTGAGCAAGGTGTTGAATCCAGCATCCACACCTATGAATTTTCTGTAGCTTTCTTTTACACTGTTTACTTCAACTAAAATTACAGAAGCGTCTCCTACGATGTATCTACCTGGTTCAAGGTATAATGTAGGTTCTCCCATATCAAATTCCTCTAATTTTTCTTTGAATAATTTGACGTTTTCTTCTGCAAAGTGTTCTAAGTCAAGCAATTCTTCATCAGGAGTGTATGGAATTCCAACTCCACCACCAAAGTCAATGAATTCAAAGTCGACACCTGCTTCTTGGTGAACTTTTCCTGCAATGTTCATAGTGGATTCAATAGCTAATTTGAATGGTTCCGGATCAAGGATTCCAGAACCGATGTGAGAGTGCATACCTACAGGTTCGAATCCTAATTCTTTTGCTAATTTGTAGATTTCTACAGCTTCGGTTTCCATAATACCGAATTTACTCATTTCTCCACCGGTAATACAGTGGCCGTGGTGACCAGCACCTACCATAGGGTTTACTCTGAATGAGATTTTTTTACCATTAGGATCAATGCTTTCTGCAAGTCTTTTAAGTGCGGAAACTGAGTCGATGTTCAAGATTACATCTTCACTGTTTACATAATCCATTTCATCGTTTCTAATGTTGTTTCCGGTAAATAAGATTCTGTCTCCAGAGAATCCCATTTTTTTACAGATGTATACTTCTCCAGGAGAAACTGCGTCAATGCAGCATCCTTCTTCCTCAAGGATTTTTAAAACTGCAATGTTTGTATTTGCTTTGCAAGCATAGAATACTTTGAATTTAGGATAAAATTTAGTGAAAGCGTTATAGAATCTGTTGTAGTTGTCTCTAATTCTTTCCTCATCAATTACATAGATAGGAGTGCCATACTGTTCAACAAGTTCACATACATCAGTACCACCAATATCTAAATGGCCTTTATCGTTTATTTTTATATTTAAATCCATTTTATGCCTCCGATAGAAATAATATATAATGAATAATTATTTTAATAATTATCTATAATAATCTAAAAATAAGTTTTCAATAAAATTCTATTTAAACTAATATATAAAATTATTTAAGGAAATTAATTATCCGACTTGAGAAAAATATGGAATAAACTATATTAAAAAAAGGATGAAAGCCTACCTAATGTAAGAGTAAACCTAAGAACTTTTTGTAAAATTCGACTGTCTAAAAAATCACTTATTCAACAAACAATAAAATCATTTTGTATGAATAGAATTAATAACAATAAAAATTGTTTGAAATTAAATTCCATGATTTTTCCTCCTTTTATCTGAAATGGTATTCTTTTTAAGGTAGTGAAACCTAAAAAATAATTTTTAAATGGCTATTAATAAATATAACGATTTTATGAGCTTTAAATTTAAAAATAACGATTATATTGACTTAAAAATAGAAAATTATATGTTTATTGTAAAAAATAATTAAATTGAAGAATTATAAAAAAAGTAAAAGATTATAAAGGTTTAATGAATTCAAAAGAATTCAAAGACCTTACCATTTCAGATAATTGGAGATTTACTCAAAGAGAAAAACTCCTTAAAAATATTTTAAACATCATAATATATAAATCTAATCAAAGTTAAAAACTAAAATAACGAAATAAAAGCAATATAATAATCAGATAGAATTTTCATAGGTGAGAAAATGAATGATAAAAAAGACTGGGGATTGACTGTAAGAGGAGTGGTTAGGAAAGAAGGCAAAATATTAATCCTCAGAAGACATCCAAAATCAAGAAACAATCTTCATAAATATGAGCTTCCAGGTGGAAAGGTGGATCCTGGAGAATTCTTTGATGTGGCATTGATAAGGGAATTCAAGGAAGAGACAAACCTTGATGTCATTATAGAAAGCTTGTTTGAAGTGGTTCAAGATGAATTCATTAGCAGAAGAACAAAGCAACCTATTAACACAGTACAATTGATGATGAATCTTGAAATAATAAGTGGAGAAGTTCAAATAAGCGATGAACATGACGATTTCAAATGGGTGAGTATTGAAGAGTTAAAAGAGCTTTACAATAAGGACATGATTACCCCTACACTTAGAAAAACTTTAGAAAAAAGAGATTTTGAGATTTAATTGATCTTAATTTATTTCCATACTTCTTTTAAAAACAGTTATTATTATCCATATAAATGTTCAAATATGGATTTAAATAGTTTTGAAGAGACTTTACAATAAAACAAAAGCCCTCCCATTAAACTTAATTTCATTAAGTTTTAGAAAGAGTTATATAATCATTTTATATAAATTATATAATATAAAATTTTGAGGAAAACAATATGAGAGATAAAAAATACTTATTTTTACTATTGTTATTAGTTAGCTTGCTTAGCATTTCCATTGTAAGTGCTGCCGATACTGATGGAACTGATATTGCAAGTGCAGACATTGATGAGGGTCTTGTTTTAGAAGAGATTCAAGATGAAAGTTCACCAATGGAGCAAACTAATGAAAATGATGTTGATGACGATGCTTCCCTAAGGGAAGATGAAAGTGAACCCGGCAGCATTACAGATTTAAAATCCCTTTTTACTGATGACATAAAGGAAATAAAACTAGAGAGAAACTACGTTTACAATCCTGAAAAGGACGAGAATACCAGTGGTGAAGTAATAATAGGGACAGATAATTTCGTGATGGATGGCCAAGGCCATTACATAGATGCTGGAGGAAAGAGTAGAATATTCCTCGTAACTGGAAATTATGTAACAATAAAGAATGTTAAACTGATTAATGGATTTTCCGAAGAAGGAGGAGCAATACATTTTAATCGTAACGGAACAGTTGAAAACTGTACATTCATAAACAACACTGCAAATTTATATGGTGGAGCAGTTAATTTTGAATCAACGTTACAAAGTATGATGGGGATTGTAAGAGACTCTACCTTCATTAATAACAAGGCAGGATCACATGGAGGAGGAATAAGTTTTTCTGGAAATTCAATTGCTGAAAACTGCGTTTTCAAAGACAATTACGCAAAGGACTTTGGTGGAGCAATATATGCTATCCGAACAACAATCAGAAACTGCACCTTTGAAAACAGCTCTACAGGACAAGAGGGAGGAGCAGTATATGACGACTATTTGACCATGGAATCTTGCATATTCAACAATAACTATGGCCCTAAATATGGTGGAGCAATCTATTCCTATCACCATGGCTCAATAAAAAATTGTTCATTTTCTTACTCTTATGCATCAGAGGAAGGAGGCACAATCTACTTTCGTTCCACAGGGGAAATAGCCGGATGCAATTTCACCAATAACTCCGTGGGATCAATGGCTGCGGGACCATACTTTGAAGATGCTGACACAGGAGGAGTTGTAAACAATTCCATCTTTATTGACAATGTAGCATCTTATGACACTGCAGTGTTTTTCACTTATGCAGGAATAATGGAAAACACA
>CAJOMK010000100.1 GCA_905235495.1 uncultured Methanobrevibacter sp. | reverse complement strand
CCACCGCTGTAGCTTGAGCTACTGGAAGAGCTGCTGGAGCTTGAACTGTATTTGGATGAGGATGTATAGCTTGAACTTGAACTTGATTTTGTAGAATTGTCATCCTCCAAGATAAAATAGCTGCTGTCATCCGCATCAAATATCTTTAAGATTGAATCCACTTTCAAAGTGCCCAAATCAACTTGAATACCATTGACTGTGTGTTTTGCAACACCTGTAGCAATGATTTTGTAATCAGGTTCAGCATTGATTACAATGGTACCTGACTTACCTATAGGCTTGGAATAACCGAAAGCGGTTACTGTAACATTGAATTCTTCTTCATCTCTATCTTCGACAGTTGTAATGTTAATGTCATCCACATTAACCCCATCAACATCGGCTATCTCTGACAGCTTATCAGCCAATTCAAATTTGTTTGTAATATTTACGCTATCTGGATCTTTAATAAGCAATCCGCCAACATTATCGGCACTGAACAATGATGTTATTGTGCCAACCTGCATATTTATTAATTCTCCTGGATCCGGAACTTCTCCAGTTGCCAAGGTGTAGGAACTGAATAGTCCTATTTCAAAAAATACAAAAAACAATAACAATATAAGTATGATTCTTGAAATTTTCATTTTATCCCTTTATGAATTAATTCTCTAATTTTTATAAGTTTTAACGCAGTTTACACATTTTTACATATTTTATAAGCAATCTCTTAACAGATTTTCATCATGCTAAGAAATTATTAAATCATTCATGGTTAATTTTAAATATGATGAAAATATATAGTTAGTATCTTATAATTGAACTAAATTATATTATTTATATATAATAAAATTATCGAAAAATGAAGCAATATAGATTATTTTATTAACTAATAAAAAGATAGTATAAGTAAAGAGTTAAATTTAGATATTCGAATGTAATGGAACTATTTCAATTAAGTTAAAAACGTGACAAATCAAGTTTTTAACGAAAAAACAAAAGAGGAATAATATGTCAGCTGAAATACTTATTAAATTTGCGAGGAAAGGGATAATCTTATCTCTAGAGGCTTATGAGCTAATCAAGAACTCTGATAATCCTATAAATTTAAGTTCAGACATAATTGTCAAATTGAAAAGTGGAAATTATTCTAACGACATGGTTCCAGTTAATCTTGAAACATTGAAAAAGATGGGCCTTAATGTAAATATAAAAAGAGATAGTGTAGAGAAAGGCCAACCTGCAGCAGAACAAGCTGTTGAATCCAAACCACCACAAACAGAAACAAAATTAGAAACCAGCCATACTGTAGAGAAACCACTGATGGGCAATAAGGAAGAACCTAATCTTGGATTGACTGAGGAAAAAGCGAAACCGATAGTTGAAGCTAAACCAACAGTAGAAACTAAAACTATTCAAAAAGACACAGCTATTGAAAAGCCAACTGTTGAAACACCTACAATAGAGACAGAAGATATACAAAAAGACACACCTATTGAAACTAAGGCTATGGAAAAGGACATTCCTGAAGAGACAGAATCTATTGAATCAACTACAAGCCCTCAACCTGAAACCACAAACTATTCACGTGAGGATGTGGTCATAATCAAAGATACAGATGTCTCCGAAGACACCAAAATGAAATACAAAAGAAACCTTACAGAATCCAAAGTCAATTTCGACAAGTTCAAAGTAATTAAAGACACAAGCAATCAATCTTATACAAGCGGAGAAATTGGAAACCTTATCGAATATTTCCAAAACAGATACAAAAAGCTCTCCGGAATTTTATCACAAAGGCCTGAACTTAGGACCTTCCAGAAAATCAATGAAATTACAGATAATCAAACTGACTTGAACCTTATTGTAATGATCACCGATATCAGAAGCACTAAAAACGGCCATTATCTGATTGAAGTTGAAGATGATACAGGTTCACTTCCTATCCTTGTAAGCAATGACAATGACAAATTGATTGAATATGCCAAAAACCTCATGAAGGATGAGGTCATCGGCGTGATAGCTGAGAAAAGGCCGAGAAGCGAAAACAGTTTGGCGATTGTCAAGAACCTCATTGATCCAGGTGTTCCAAGAATCGATAGAAAAGAGGTTGATTTCGGTACCGTATTTACATCAGACGTCCATATCGGAAGCTCAACTTTCCTTGAAGATGCATTTGTCAGATTCGTCAAATGGCTGAATGGTGACTTTGGAAACGAAGAGCAAATGGAAATGGCAAACAACGTTAAATACATGATTGTCGGTGGGGATATCGTGGATGGTATCGGAGTATATCCTAACCAAGACAAGGAATTAGCAATCAAGGACATTACAGCACAATATGATGAAGCTGCACGTTTGCTTGGTGATATCAGAAGTGATGTCAAGATAATAATCACTCCTGGAAACCACGACGCATCAAGAGTGGCGGAACCACAACCTGCTGTGCCTGAAAAGTATGCTAAGTCACTATACAAGCTCAATAACGTTGAATTCCTTTCAAATCCAAGTACAGTAAGCCTTGATGGACTTAAGGTATTGATTTACCACGGAAGGGGAATAGACGATATGGTGATGGGTTCAAATGATTTCTCACACGAAAGAAATGACCTTGTAATGAGAGAGTTCCTTAACAAAAGACATTTGGCTCCATTGTACGGAGAAAGAACTCCTCTTGCTTCAGAGCTTGAAGACCATTTGGTTATTGACACTGTTCCTGATGTATTGCATACAGGCCACGTTCACATTAACACCTATACAAACTATAAGGGAATTCACTGCATAAATTCAGGTACTTTCCAGACTCAAACAGAGTTCCAGAAGATTTATAACATTGTACCTACACCTGCAATCGTTCCTATCATTGATGTAGGTGGAATCTACAAGCCATTGGATTTCAATAAATAGATTAAATGAATTATTTAAATTAATTTTTTTTTATGCTTATTTTGTATGATAATATGGAAAAGGAAATTGTAAAATCAGTTGTTGAAATGTCAGCATATGTATTTGAAAGAGGATTGGTTTCAGGAAAGGCCGGCAATGTCAGTGCAAGATTCAAAACCGAATCCGGTGATATAGTTGCAATAACACCAACCCTTAAATCACTTGCTGATTTGAAAGAGGAAGACATAGTTCTAGTAAACGAAAAGGGAGAACTCCTGACAAAAGGAAAACCATCATCTGAACTTGGGATGCATTTGGCAATCTACAGCCAAAAACCTGATGTCTATGGAATTGCACATACACACTCACCATATGCAACCGGTTTTGCATTTTCAAATAAAAAGATTAAACGTCTCGAAGGATTCGGTGCAATCAAATCAGAGTATTTGAAGGATATTGAATACTTCAAGCCTGGAAGCAAGGAGCTTGCTGAAGCTACTGCTGAAGCTTTAAAAACAGAAGATGCAATTATCTTAAAGAATCATGGAGTCATTGCAACTGGTGAAACAGTAAAGGAAGCTGCTGCACTTGTAGAGTTTGTGGAAGAGATAGCTAAAACACAATTTGTAACCCATGTTTTAAATTCAATAGACTGAAAAATTTATTTTTTTATATTTTTGAAAACAATTGATTCATAATATAACGGCGTTGTGAAAATTTATATTAATCAAAAATAAATATGATAATATGAAAATAGAATTTAAATCTATAGGAACAATCCACTCACCATTTAAAGAGTTAGAGGGAATGCCAATTCAACCAACTGGTGCTAAGGGAATTAAAGGAAAAATATGTCTTAAAGATGAATTTAAACCTGGATTAAAGGATATTGATGGTTTTTCACATCTGATACTCATATATCATTTACATAAAACAAAAGGAAATGCATTGGAAGTCAAGCCATTCATGGACAATGCAAGCCATGGAGTCTTTGCAACAAGATCTCCAAAAAGGCCAACAATATTGGAATGAGCACTGTAAAACTAGATAAGGTGGAAGATGATATCCTATACATTTCAAATGTTGATACATTACTAAACATGAAGGGTTTAAATGGATTCAGAGAAAACATTATTATGATACTAATTTAAATTTAACAACTGGGAGGATTTAATATGAGTTATGGTTCTTCAACATTTAAATATTCTCAATATGCAAAAGATTTGATTAATCAAAATTCATGTACTATTGTTAGAAATTTAAATTTTCAAACTTCTACATTTAATATTCCTAAAGAGGATAATTGTAGTGCATATAATGGTTTTTTAGGAAAATTGAATGAAATTCATTCTAAAGTTGATTCTGGAGACTTAAGTGATTTTACAGAGTTAAAATTATGATTAAATATAAAGTACAAGTTGAGAATTCTTGTTTGGATTTTCTCAATGATTTAGAGAAATATAATATTTCTCTTCATAATCAACTTTGTGATACTACTAGGGAAATTTGTTCTGACCCCTTTAAAAGTAAATTTAAAAAATTAGAGGGGACTGAAAGAGATTATAGGGATCGTTCAGGTAATTATCGGATTGTATACTTTGTTAACGATAGCACTGTTTTCATTACTAAAATTGGTCAACGTAAAAATGTTTATGAATGGGATATTGGATGTCCAAAGTTAAGTAAAAAGAAGATTAGAAGTATTAGGTAATTTTATTTACTTTTTTCACTATTTTTTGCTGCATTCTTTTGTGCAGCTTTTTTGGTAACCTAAAGCTTTATTTCAATAATTTTAGTTTATCGATTTTAATATAAAAGCATTTCTTAAAATACGAACGATATGCATTAAATATATATACTTTGAAAATTATAATTCATATTGTTATAGACTATTTACTATTTTTGAAACATTTTATATTTACTTATTGACGATTTTTCAAAAATTGATGAATAGGGAGGAATTATTATGACTGATGAAACTTTTGAAGAAGTATCCGCAATTTTAAAACACATTATGGAAAACCCAAGTGTACCACGTAACATTAGAAGAGCTGCAGATGAATCTTTCCAAA
>CAJOMK010000099.1 GCA_905235495.1 uncultured Methanobrevibacter sp. | reverse complement strand
GATCATGATTGCATCACAGAATCTGGACAATACCTTTGCGGTATCCTTGATTGGCTCTCCTCTTCCCAATTGGATGTCATTGGTAGAGAGGAACAATGCGGTTCCACCTAATTCATACATTCCAACTTCGAAGGAAACTCTTGTTCTGGTAGATGATTTTTGGAAAATCATAGCTAATTTCTGATTCTCAAGATGTTTTTCCTCCATCTTTCCTGCTTTGAAGTCACTTGCAATATCCAAGATTCTTGTGACTTCATCTTCAATATCACTCACTGATAAAAGACTTCTCATTTTGACTCCTTCATAAAATTTATTTAAATCTTAAAATTTGTTATATTAAATTAGTATAATTAAATTAGTATAATTTGACATAATAAATTAATATAATAAAAATTAATATTTATCTTTAATATTATTAAAACTTATCACTTTTGAGAGGCTATTTAGTATAAAAATAGGTTAAGATAGTTTAAATGAATAAATAATAGTTAAAATAAGAAAAAATTAAATTAAAAATCTGAAAGTGTTCTTTGCTTTAGATCAATGTCTTCATGAGCCTTTATGTTTTCCTCTCTTGCTAATTTGACAAGTCTTCTTTGGTAAATCAAAGCTTTTTTAAATTGGTTCTTATCATTCAAGTATGAAATAATGTCCTTCAATCCTTGGATTTCCTCTTCAACTGTGTATTTTCTGCTTATTTCAGTATTGTCCTCAGTTCCAAGATGTCAATTTCTTCTTCAGGATTGATTATTTCAGCTAATGTCACTACACTCTTTTCTCCAAGTTCAGCCATTTTCTCTAGAGATGATTCATTTTCTATAGATTCTTCTGTTTCAATAGATTCTACAACAGTTTCTTCTACTTCTTTTACTTTATCTAACTCTTCTATTTCTATTATTTCTTCTGTAGTTTCAGTAGTTGTAGCTATTCCCCATCATCTTTTTTAGGTTCTAAGAATTGTCTTAATTTAGCTCGAATCTTTTCTAAATCAAAATTGGAATTGGCTATTTGCTCTTTAGGATTTTCCAAAATAAGTTCAAGATATTGATAGGATGTTTTTGATACATTTTCAACAAAGCTTTCAAGTTCATGAGGAACCTTGCTTTCGATAAATTCTGCATCATTCTTTATGCTTTCATTATCCTTCACCATCTCGTTCAAGACCAGAATGGTTTCAAGATTATCTATCAATAATCCTCCTGCAAGATATGATTTGACGATTCCTTCACTTGCAAGATTCTGGGTCTTGAGTTTAAGATAATTGTCAAGGGTATTGTAGATTTTCAAAAGCTCTATCTCTTCGAAATCTTCTAAAAAATGAGTGAGTTTGATTTTATATTCATTGTTGAGTCCTATAAACTCATTGTTGCAATATTCGACTAAAATGTCGATTTTAAATAAAATAAGGCTTTCTTCAGCGACAGCATTGTCTAAATATTCATCACAAACCTTTAAAGCTTTAAGGTATTTTCCTTGTCTTTCTAACTTTTTAACCTTTTTCAAGGTTGCATTTTTGGATTTTGCTGATTTAGACATAAAATCACCGAATCTTTAGTCTATTTTTAGCTATTTTTAGTCTAATAGTTTAAAGTATTAGTTGTTAATTAGTTAAAGAATAACTAATTAACTGGTTTTTAATTTTTGGTTTTAATGAATAGATTAAAAATGATTTATTCCTTTTTTATCTTTTGGTTTTATTGAATAGATTAAAAAGGATCTATTCGTTTCTGATTGCTTCCATATGATCGATACGTTTTTGGATTAATTTTTCAGTTCCAATGTCTCTTCTATGATAAACATTTCCTCCAACTAATCCACAAGCTTCTTCAGCTATTTTTTCAGCTTCAGCAATGTTTTCTCCTTGAGCAACAATTCCTAAAGCTCTGGAACTTGAAAGGTGAACTCCATCTTCCTCTTGGCTTACAGCTGCATAGAAGACTTTTGCACCAAGTGCTTCAATAGCTTCCTCATCCACTTCAATTAGTTCTCCTGCATGAGGAGTGTCTGGGTATCCGTCAGGTACGATGTATTTACATACGGAAGCCAAGTCTTTAAATTCAACTTCTCCAAGATTGCCTGCAACGATATCCTTACAGATATCAATCATTGGGGTTTTGAGTAATGGAAGTACGTTCATTGCTTCAGGGTCACCGAATCTTGCGTTGTATTCAATTAATTTAGGACCGTCTTTGGATAACATGAATTGGCCGTAAAGGATTCCTTTGTAAGGAGTGGTCTCCTTAACTATTGCCTTCAAGGTTTCTTTCATGATTTCAACAGCTTCATCATAATCATCTTGAGTCATGAATGGCAATAAGCCACCTACATCAGAGTAGGAACCCATTCCACCAGTGATTAATCCTTGGTCGTTTTCAAAAGCATGAGGGTGGTCTTGTGCTGCAGGCATTGGAGCCAAGTTTTCTCCATCACAGAATGCTTGGATTGTAAACTCTTCACCAACTACCTTCTCTTCAATGATTACTTGTGCAAATCCTCCCATTGCATTGTCCATAACCTCTTTTGCGTATAATTTTGCATCTTGATTGTTCTTAAGATGGTCACCTACAATCTTTACGCCTTTACCACCAGTCAAACCTACAGGTTTTACTACAACGTCTTTATCATATTCATCAAGGAAAGCGCTGATGTCTTCGAAATTGTCGAATACTTTGTAGGTTAATGATCCTTTGATTTCGTATTTTTCAAATAGGTTTCTCATAAAGGATTTGTCAGTTTCAATTCTTGCAGATTCCTGTGCCGGTCCCACACAAGGGACTCCAACTTCTTCAAGAGCATTTACAATTCCTTTTCCAAGAGGAGCTTCAGGTCCGATTACAGCAAGCTCAATTCCATTTTCCTTTGCGAATTTAGCCACTTCATCAACTTCTCCTTCATCTCCTTTCTTAAAGGTGGATATTTTACTGATTCCAGGATTGTTCTTGCTCATGTAAGTATATAATTCTACATCATCTTTTATCAATGCATCACAGATTGCATGTTCTCTTGCGCCGGTTCCAACAACTAATACTTTCATTTTTTCAAGTCTCCATCAAGAGTTTTGTAATTTTAAATAATCATGAGATTTTTCTAAAAAAATATCATCATATATTTATTTTGTTTGTGATTATATATTAAGTTTCAAATTTTAATACATGTTAATATTTATATCTATCTTAGGATATATATTATCATATTACAAATCAAAAGATAAAATTTTAAATTTTTTGAACTTGCATATTGCAAAGATAAATTTTAAGATTTTGGATTGTATTTAAGATCAATTATCAAACTTTAAATTATAAATTAAAGGACGGTTAAAAATGAGAGGCGGAGACGCTATAATAAAAGCTTTGATGGATAAAGGTGTTGACACCATATTCGGATACCCTGGAGGTACCGTTATTCCATTTTACGACATGTTATATGACTCAGACTTAAGACATATACTTGTCAGACATGAACAATGTGCAGCACATGCTGCAGAAGGTTATGCAAAAGCTTCTGGTAAAGTTGGTGTCTGTTTAGCTACTTCTGGCCCTGGTGCAACCAACTTGGTCACTGGTATTGCAAATGCATATATGGATTCATCTCCAATAATTGCAATTACTGGACAGGTGGTAAGTAATTTAATCGGTAATGATGCATTTCAGGAAGTAGACATCATGGGTATTACAATGCCTATCACAAAACATTCTTACCAACCTAAGGATGCAAATGATATTCCAAGTATTATCAATACCAGTTTTGAGATTGCTTCAACTGGTAGAAATGGCCCTGTGTTGATTGATGTTCCTAAGGAAGTGCAGGAACAGGAATTGGATGACTATGTATTGGGGACAATCCCTACCCCTGGTTACAAACCTACAATTAGAGGTAATTCCAAACAGATTGTTAAAGCAGCTCAAATGCTTAAGAGTGCAGAAAGACCATTGATTTTAGCTGGTGGAGGTACCATATTGGCAGGTGCTGGAGAAGAGGTCAAGAAGGTTTCAGAATTAATCAAAGCTCCTGTGGCAACTACATTGATGGGTAAAGGTATTGTTGATGAGAAGGATGACCTATCCATTGGAATGCTTGGTATGCATGGAAAACAAGTAGCTAATCAAAATGTCAACAAGACTGACTGCTTGCTTGCAATAGGATGCAGATTCTCAGACAGAACAACAGGTAAATTGGAAGAGTTCCTCCCGGAAGCTAAAGTTATTCACATTGATATCGATCCTGCTGAAATAGGCAAGAATGTTGCTGTAGACTTGCCTATTGTAGGTGATGCAAAGATTGTATTAGACCAATTGATCAATGAATTGGAAGGTTCAAAGATTGATGAAAGCGCTTGGTTTAAATCTATTGTAGACTTTAAGAAATCTACAATACCAAGAGTAAGTTATGATGACATTCCATTGAAACCTCAACAGGTAATCAAGGAAATCGCAGGTGCAATAACCGAAGATACAATCGTCACAACTGATGTAGGTCTTCACCAAATGTGGGCGGCACATTTCCTTGACATTTCAAAACCTCGCAAGTTCATTTCCTCTGGAGGTCTTGGAACTATGGGATTTGGTTTCCCTGCAGCTATTGGTGCTAAGGTTGCATGTCCTGATGATGCAGTACTTGCAATTGTAGGTGATGGTGGATTCCTTATGGTTTCACAAGAGCTTGCTACAATCAAGGAACATGACATTCCAGTGGTTATTGCAATGTTGAACAACAGAAAGTTAGGAATGGTTTACCAATGGCAAAACAAGATGTACAATAAGAGATACTCTGAAACTGACTTAGGAAACACTCCTGATTTTGTCAAATTGGCTGAAAGTTATGGAATCAATGCAGAAAAAGTTGGAGAAGTGGACAAAACACAAGAAGTCTTGTTTAAGGCATTGAAGGATAATGAATCCATTCTTCTTGAAATCACTATAGAAAAAGATGAATTTATTCCAATGTTCCCACCAGGTGGAGGCATTAATGATCTTCTTGGTGAGTACAAATATGAAAAAGATGTTGCAGGAGGAAAATAAATGAGCGAAAAATCTCATGTTATTAGTACTTTGGTAGAGCACAAGCCAGGTGTACTTCAAAATGTTGCAGGATTATTGAACAGACGTGGATTCAATATTGACAGCATAACTGTAGGCACATCCGAAGTTGAAGGATTGGCAAGAATGGTCTTCGTTATAAAAGGAGACGAAAAGGTCTTGGAACAGGTCATCAAGCAATTGCACAAGCTTGTTGATGTTGTAAAGATCAAGGATCTTGACCCTGAATACGTTTTAAAAAGAGAGCTTTGTTTAGTTAAAGTTAAAACAGGCAAGGCAGATGCAAGGTCTGACAATATGCGGATATCTTCAAGGCAAAAATCATTGATGTATGTGATGATTTTATTTCAATGGAGGTTACAGGCCATCCGGACAAGATTGATTCATTCTTGGAATTGCTTGAACCATTCGGAATCAAGAAAATAACTCGTACTGGACCTACTGCAATCGCAAGAGGTCATCACTAGACAATCTTTACCGCCCAAGCTTTTCCAGCCCTTCGGGCTACAAAACTTTGACCAAAATTTTTTCACTAGTTGGGAGTATTCCCAAACTAGTTTCTTTTTTTATTCATTTTTATAATCCTAATCAATATGGCTTTTTTATTATTCCTTACTATATAGGTCTATGGATATTCTTTTAAACCTTCTTATGAAGAATTTAGCCCAGATGTACCCAACTGTTCCTCCTATGAAACAGCCGAATATTACACCTGAATAGATTCCAATAAGTCCCCAGCCGAATGTAAAGCAGAATATATATGCGAATACGGTTTCAAATATGAGGGATCTGAGCAATGTAATGATAAGTGAATAAGTACCTTTTCCAACTCCTTGGAACATCATTGAGGACATCATTCCGTGAGGCACACATATGTTGAAAAAGCTCAAGACACTGAGGACAATTGCAATTTGAGGTGCCAAAGAGGAACTTGCACTTGTATAGTTGAATACGCTTGCTATCTGATTTGAGAATATGATCATCAATATTGAAATGATTATAGCTATTATCAATCCGACCTTGATGGAATAGTTGTGTCCTGTTTGAAGATTCTTATAGTTATGTGCCCCATATGCAACACCTGCTACGGTAAGGACAGCTGTTCCAATACCGATAAGTGGAATCATTCCTAATTGTATGATTCTTAAGGAAGCAGTATAGACAGCTACAGCACTTATTCCACCTACTATTACAAGTATGGAATTGATTATGATACTAAGGGCTGAAAATATGACATTTTCCAAGGTTGAAGGGATGGACACTTCAAAAATCTCAAGCAATATCTTAGTCTTATACTTGAAGTTTTTAGGGCTCAAGTCAAGGAATAGGTCTCTTTTGCCCCAAATCCAATAGCTCATAACAATGACTGACGCTGTACATGATATGATGGTTGCCCATGCTGCACCAGCCATTCCCATATTGAGGTAATAGATGAATATTGGATCTAAAATGGTGTTTAATATGGCAGTGACTGCAATAGCTATTGTTGCCCTTCTCATGTCCCCTTCAGATCTGAATATCGCTGAAAGGACTCCTGAAAATACAAAGATGAACAAGAATCCAAAGATGATGTAACCATAGCTTGCAGCATATGATATTGAGTCTCCAGCACCCATAATTTCAAGAATAGGAACCATAGCAACAATCATTATGGCTGTGAATATTGCTGATACCACTATTGAAAGGACTATTGCATGGAGTCCTGTGTTGTTTGCTTCGCTGTAGTTTTCACCACCGATGCTTCTTGCAATAAGAGAGTTTGCACCTGCACCGATTCCTCCTCCAAGACCTACTAAAACCATGAATAGGGGAGTGATGAATCCGATAGCAGCCAATGCATCTGCACCAAGCCCTGCAACCCATATGCTGTCTGCAAGGTTATACATGGTAATCAAAAACATGGAAAGCATCATAGGGAGACTAAGCTTTCTGATAGCTCTTTTAGGGTCTCCTGTAATCATCTCAATATTCTTGTTTTTTTCTTTAGTTTCTGCCATTATATTTCTCCAAAATTAAGCGGTTTATGTTTTACTGTTTATTCTTTATATATACTTTATTATATAAATCTTTTTATTTTAATCTTTAATCTGATTGAAAGTTATTTAAAACAGTTTAAATAGGATTGATTTATAAATAGTGTAAAGATTTAATAGATTAAGTAAAAATAAAATGAAAAAGAAAATAAATAGAGTAACGCCATTTATTTTGCTGGTACACTTTCATATCTGTCTTTAGACTCGACTTCGAACTTGTCGATAAATAATTTGGACCATATGAATCCAACTGTTCCTCCAAGGAAACAGCCTAATATGATACCTGCATAGATTCCTATGAGTCCGAAGTTCAATATGAATCCAAAGAGAAATGCAAATATGGATTCGAATGCAAGTGACCTAAGAAGTGTGATATTAAGTGCTTTCGGTCCTTGTCCAACTCCTTGGAACATCATGGAAGACATGATACCATGAGGAATTGCAACCACGAACAAGCTTAATATTCTAATTAAATATGCTATCTGCGGACCAAGGCTTGCACTTGCACTGGTGTATGCGAAAATTGAAGATATCTGATTGCAGAATAGAATCATCAATATCGCAAGGACGATGGATATTATGAATCCTTGCTTTACTGCATAGTTGTATCCAGTCTTAAGGTTCTTGTAGTTGTGTGCACCATATGCCACTCCAGATATTGTAAGGAGGGCTGTTCCAATACCCATCATTGGAATCATACACATTTGAACTATTCTCATTGCAGCGGTATATGCAGCTACAGCATCTGTTCCAGCAACAATCACTAGCATTGTGTTGACTATCACTGCAAGTGTTGAGAATATGATGTTTTCAAGTGTTGATGGAATAGCTACATGGAGGGTATCCTTCATCATTTGACTGTCGTACTTGAAGTTTTTAGGACTCAAGTCAAGGAAGAGGTCCTTTTTAATCCAAATCCAACATGCCATAATGAGAATGGATGCTGCAGATGATATTACGGTTGCTACTGCAGCACCTTCTATTCCCATATTCAACTGATAGATGAATATAGGGTCAAGGATTATGTTGAGTATTGAAGTTGCTGCAATCGGTATCACTGCCCTTTTCATGTCTCCTTCAGATCTGAATACTGCAGACAGTACTGCAGAGAATACAAAGACGATTAGGAATCCGAACACGATATTACCATATCTGTATGCATATGTCATGGTTTTTCCTGCACCCATGAGAATGAGAATAGGCTTCATCGCCAAAAGCACAAGTATGGTAAAAATGATAGATACGATAACGGAAAGCACTATTCCATGAAGTCCTGCATTGTTTGCTTCAGCGGAATTTTCAGATCCTATGTTTCTTGCAATAAGTGAATTTGCACCTGCGCCTATACATGCCCAAGTCCAATCAAAACCATGAATAATGGTGTGATGAATCCTATTGCAGCTAATGCATCAGGACCTAGTCCTGCAACCCATATGCTGTCTGCAAGGTTATACATCATGATTAAAACCATGGAAAGCATCATAGGTATACTGAGCTTTCGTATAGCCTTTTTAGGATCTCCTTTAATTATTTCAATATTTTTGTTTTTTTCATTAGTTCTGACATCAATATCCCTAGTTTAAATTATAATGATTAATTTTTAAGTATTAACTAATTTAAATATTAATTAATTTAATTAAGTTTTTATAATTTAATTTTACCATATGAAGTAATATAAATTTTTCTAATTTTTAGAGCTAAAAAGTTCGATTTATTATAAATAATTGAATTTAGGGAGATATATTTGCCTATTTTAAGAATTTTCCAATAGATGTATTGATAAGTTTTATAAACTATTAAATTAAATATATAAACATTATATTTAATGATATGAATTAGGAAATGAAGAATTTCCTAATTTATTTCTATTGGATATATTGATTTATTGGTTTGAAAAATACAGTAAATTCTTAATTATTAAATTTACAAAATTATTAAAAAATTAAAGGAGTCATAAAGTATGAAAATGTATTATGGTGACGATGTTGACGCTACCGTCGTTGCAGACAAAACCATTGCTGTAATCGGTTACGGAAGTCAAGGACGTGGTCAATCTAGAAATATGGCTGACAGTGGATTGAATGTTATTGTCGGTCTTAGAGAAGGAGGTTCATCCTGGCAAAAAGCTATTGATGATGGAATGAATGTAAAAACTATTGAAGAAGCTGCAGAAGCTGCAGACATTATCCACATCTTATTACCTGATGAAACCCAAGAAAAAGTTTACAAAGAACAAATAGCTCCTTATGTTGAAGCTGGAAACACCATTTCATTCTCTCACGGTTACAACATTCACTTTGGTTTGATCCAACCTGGAGAAGACGTAAACATTGTAATGTTTGCACCAAAAGGACCTGGTTCCAGAGTAAGAACCACTTACTTAGACGGTTTCGGTATTCCTGGACTTGTAGCTATTGAACAAGATGCTACCGGTGATGCATTGCAAATTGCATTAGGTATGGCAAAAGCTGTAGGTCTTACCAGAGCAGGTGTAATTGAAACCACCTTCCAAGAAGAAACTGAAACTGACTTGTTCGGTGAACAAGCTGTTTTATGTGGTGGTCTTTCTGCACTTATCAAAGCAGGATTTGAAACTTTAGTTGAAGCAGGTTACCAACCTGAAATCGCTTACTTTGAAACCTGTCACGAAGTTAAACTCATTGTAGATGACATCTACGAAAACGGTATGGCTGGAATGTGGCACGATGTAAGTAACACTGCTGAATATGGTGGATTAACCAGAGGTAACAGAATCATTACAGATGCAACTAAAGCTGAAATGAAAGCAATTTTAGGCGAAATCCAAGATGGAACCTTCAAGAAACAATTTGCAGATGAAAACGCAACTGATGCAGCAAACTTAAAAGAAATGAGAGCTGCTGAAGAAAAAGAAGACATCGAAATTGTTGGTAAAAGGTTAAGAATCGCTTGTGGATTACAAAAAGAAGACAAATAATTTCTCTTCTTTTCTTTTTTCTTTTTTTATTTGCATTATTTTTATTAATTTTAATAAGTTCATTCTTTTATTATACAATTCAATTTGCATTATTTTTATTAATTTTAATAAGTTCATTCTCTTTCTTATTTCTTTGAATTTTATCATTTAGAAATATTCAATATTAGTCTATATAATGACCAATTTTTTAAAAATAGTTTTATGCATATTTTATTTTAAATAGTTTTTTTTAAAATAGTTTTTTGCATATTTATTTCATTGCCTACTTGCACTTTAAATTGAAAATAAACGAATAATAAGGGTTTTTAATTAAAAAATAGATAATGCTTCAAATTTACATTTCATTGTGAGGGTAATTTTCTATAGATTATATAAAACTTTTTAAACTATGTCAAATAAAGGTAAATTAACAAATAATTATCTTGAATTTTATTTTTTTTTAATTATTTTTCTCAAATTATATTATTGTGATTAAAATGGTATTTGTAGGAATGGACCATGGAACCACTGGAATTTCATTTGCAATCATGAATGATGCAGAGGTTCTTGATGTTTTTAAGATATCTCGTGAAGATAGTAAGGCTGGGAAAGTCTCAGCCATTGAAGAATTGTCCAAACGTGTGTATTTGGATGATATTGAATTAATGATTATAACCTATGCCATGGGAGATGGAATCAACACAATTTTTCCAATGGAAAGGGTGGAAAATAGGGGAATCCATTCAATTGGAGGTGCAGGTAAGGTAACTGGTGGAGGAACATCAGTTTATTCAGAAATAGAAAATGCCAATTTGCCAGTATTGATGATTCCAGGAATTCATAAGAATTGTCAGTGGTTAGACCCATTATTTAGAGCTGCCTATTCCCATCATGCAAGCCCTGAAAAGATAAGTATTGTATATAATGCATATCTTGAAACCAATTGGGAAAATATGATAGTTGCTGACATCAGTTCCAACAGCGTTGACTTGCTTGTTGAGGATGGAATAATCAAGGGAGCTATTGATGCCTGCTGTGGTGCAATGGGTGTTGTTCATGGACCTCTTGACCTTGAGATGATAAGGGACATAGATGATGGAAAGAGAACAGCCAATGAATGTTTCTCTCATGCAGGTGCAGTAAAGATAGCGAATATTGATAATAAGGTCGCTTTCATGAAGGATGACCTATTGAATAATTATAGGGGTGGTGATGAAAAGGCAAAATTGGCTATTGACACTATGATTATGACTGTAGCTATGGAAATAGCCGGACTCATTGCAGTAAGCCATAATGAAATTGAAGGAATTGTTCTTACAGGTTCAATGGGCTCAATGAAGGATCCTGTAGATTTTGAAGTTGAGTTAAACAAATATCTAAAGAACAAGTATCCTTGCAAAATCATTTCTAGTGAATCTGGAGCTATTGGTGCAGCACAAATAGCAAGGGATATTGCTCATGGAAAAAGAGAGATTATGGGCATAAAAGTTGAATTATAATGTATACAATTTGTATACAATATATTTTTTTTAAATTATTTTTTGGTTATTTCTCTAATTTTTATATTATTAAAAAAAAAAAACGAGTTTAAAACAGTTATTTTATAAAAATCAATTAAATTATTCTTTTTTCATCTTAAATTTTTTCTCTGTAGAAAATTAAAAACAACTATTTTTCAAATGGATTCTTTAGAAAAAACAATTAAAAATAGTAACTTAATTTTTTTTTCAATGATCTTTAAAAAAATAAAAAAAGTAAAATTTAGAGAATCTTCTCTAAACTTTTTTATAGGTCGATTAAAGTATTAAACTACCAACCAAGACAATCAAACCAACTATCCAACAATAGTAGGCAAATATGTCCAATCTTTTTTCTCTAACGATTTTAAGCAAGACACTAATTGCAAGGTATCCTGAAACTGCTGCAACGATAAATCCTGCAATGCAAGCCCCTATTTCAACGCTTCCTCCGCTTAAATCCTTAAGTTGGAATATTGCAGCTCCTAAGATTGCTGGAATTGATAATATGAAACTGAATTTAGCAGCAAATTCCTTATCCAATCCTGCGAATAATCCGGCAGCTATTGTAGTACCTGAACGGGAAAGCCCTGGCAATACTGCTATTGCCTGTCCACAACCCATTATGAGGGCTTCTTTAGTAGACATGTTTTGAACATTTATTCTGCCGCTGTTCATTCTTTGGGATATGTATAAAAGACATCCTGTTACCAACAATAAAAATGCAGGAATGGTCAAACCTGTAAACATCTCCTCAACAAGATCATTGAACAATACCCCTACGACTCCAACTGGAATGGTGGCAAGTATTGTAAGCCATGCCAATTTCTTGTAAGGGTCTTTTTTGATTTCAGAAATGAATTTGCCCTCTTTTAAATCAATAAGACTTAAAAGGAATCCATTAATCATGTTTATGATATCATTGTAGAAATATGCGAATACCGCTACAAGAGTTCCTACATGCAGCAATACGTCAAAGGTAAGCCCTACATCTGCAACACCTAATGCCTGTTGGGCAAAGATCAAATGAGCAGAACTGCTTACCGGTAAAAATTCAGTTAATCCTTGGACGAGTCCAATGATTATTGCTTGTAAAATGTCCATTATTTCACCTTTTTAAATTGATTGTAAAAATTACATAGCTTAAATTAATCAATAAGTAAATCTCAATCAGATTGAGAGATGCTATTATAGTTAATTTGATTAATTTTATTTAAAATTTAAAAAAAAATACGCATGTCTGAAAACATAAGTTATTGATAATATTTTTTTTTTTAAAATTGGTTTTCTCATGTCTATTCGACATAAGTTAACCAATTGTGGATATCTTCAGATCTTCCATATACTGCATCGAAGTATTTTTCTTGCAATTCTTTGGTTACAGGACCTCTGGATCCGATATCGATTTGTCTGTTGTCGATTGCACGGATTGGAGTAACTTCTGCAGCACTTCCAGTGAAGAATACTTCATCAGCTAAGTATAATCTTTCTCTTGAAATGGTTTCTTCAGAAACTTCATAACCTAAGTCTTTTGCAATGGTCATGACACTGTCTCTGGTAATTCCTTTAAGGATGGAGGAACCTAAATCAGGGGTGATGAGTTTGCCATTTTCTACAATGAAAATGTTTTCTCCACTACCTTCTGCAACATGTCCGTGGTAATCTAATTGGATTGCTTCATCGTAGCCATGTTCTCCAGCTTCAAGGTTTGCAAGCTGTGAGTTCATGTAGTTAGCTGCAGCTTTTGCAAGTACAGGGAAGGTACCTGGTGCTGGTTTTCTCCAAGTGGAAATACCGATATTTGCACCTTGTTCCATTTCTTCCTCTCCGATGTATGCTCCCCATTTCCATACAGCAATGGTTGTGTTAACAGGACAGTTTAATGGGTTTACACCTAATTCACCATATCCTCTGTAGGTAATTGGTCTGATGTAACATCCTTTTAAGTTGTTTTCTTTAATGGTATCTATGATTGCATCACAGATTTCTTCTTGAGTAAATGGAATTTCCATTTTGTAAATTTTAGCGGAATCAAATAATCTTTGTACGTGTTCTTTTAAACGGAATACAGCAGGCCCATTTTCGGTTTCATAACATCTTATACCTTCGAATACTGCAGTTCCATAGTGTACTACGTGGGAGAGAACGTTTTAGCATCTTTCAATGCTACAAATTCTCCATCCATCCAAACTTTTAAATTTTCATCAAATGCCATATTTTCACCTTTTTGTCTTTTTAAAAGTAATTTTTTATGTCACCTAGTTAATATAAGGATTGTTTTTAAAGGGATTTTATTTATTAGTTCTAGTTAGAAAATTGTCTTTAAAATAATTCTTTTATTAATTATCTATTTCTTATATTTTAAATATATTGCTTTATTTTGAACAATTTTTATTAAATTTTTTGTTTTTTATCAATTATCTGCCCTTATTTTTTGGAAAATGCTCATGATTTATTTTTAAAAATTCATTTAATCGAAAGTTTTAAATAAGAGGTTAACTAAATTTATAATGTAGCATGGTTCCGTGGTCTAGGGGTATGATATCTCGCTT